>CAUTRX010000114.1:0-4893 GCA_963540775.1 uncultured Treponema sp.
TATCGGTAAGGATAAAGGCAAAACGGCAGCACCGTTTCCCGTATACCGGAAATCACAGATAGAAGTTATTCCGGGCGGTAAAGACGAAAACAACCGGGGAACCGTAGTGCCGCGTTTTTTTTTCAAAACATTTATAGATGCCTGCATTGCGGCGGAACAGCCGTATGTCATACGGGGGCGTTTTTTGTCGCTGTACAGGCTCGGCTTTATACAAAACGAACCGCTTGTGTCCGCGTGGCTTTCGGCGGATATTCCCGCGCTTATGCTGAACATAAACACCGCAAACAGTGCCGCCGTTTTCGATATACTTGAACACTGTGTTGCCGGTTACGCCGATGCCGCTGTAACCGACAGCGACACACATTACAGTGTACTGCGGTTTTTTAACAAAACGGTTTGGATATCCGAATACATGTACGTTATATTTTTAACCGTATCGGCGGCAGTCACTTTGTTTGTCTTTTTTACATTTTCTTTTATACGCGGCACACACCGCTATATTCACCGTGAAGAATTTTTTAAAACCTGGTACTTGATTCCGCTTTCCGTAAGCATTACGGCGGTATTTTTACATGCCGCTCAATTTTTACTGGTCAAAGCGGGAACAATCAGCCTTATCGGAAGCCCGCTGTTTTTTTTAAGCGTAAAAACCCTTTTTGCGTTCAGTTTTTTCGGTTTTGTTTTTTTTCCGCTCGCCTACTACATATTGAAATTACCGCTGACCGGCTTTATATACGGCTATTTACTCAGTGTAGCGGCTTTTTTAAATATCTTCATATTTGCGGCATCCGATATAGCCCTTATTCCGATTTTCGTTATCGAATACATCATCGTATCCGTATCCCGCAGCGTGCGCAAAATCGTTCCTCTCATTGTCTGTACGCTTTTTATGATTCTCCCCTTTGTTCCGTTTATTCGCGGTTTTCAAAACTTCAATTCGGAATTGCACAGCGCCTTTATCAGCGCGGCTTCTTTTTCCGAAAATCTTTTATACGCAGCCATTTTGCTCCCGTTTTTAATTATGATTATCCGCATCCTTATACGTTTTAAATTATGGAAGCGGCGCGGACCGGAAGCAAAAAAACGCATTCGCCTTCGAGCTTTGAGTGCGGCGGGCATTTTTACGCTGTTTTTTGTGTCGCTTTTCGGCGCATCCTTTTTTACACGTTCCTCCGAAAAAAAGCACGGCAGCCCCGAAAATGCCGCCACACCGAATATTTCCTTAGCACTTGAACGTACGGTTCAATTTGAACGCAGCTTACTCACTTTAAAAGTTTCTTCCGTCCTTCCGGTGGTTCGGTATTATATTGAAGTAAGTTCCGAATCGGTATTGCCCGTGTTCGAATCGAATTATCCGTACGATATGTTTTTAAAGCCGCTTACCGCAGTATTTGCCTTGGACGATTATCCGCCGGATCCCTTTGTTTTGACTTTTTCCGCTGCGGGGGTTCACAACACCCTGTGTACCGTCGTCGCCTATGTGCAAACCGACACCGGAATACGGCGGGAAGAACTTGCCTATACGATAGCGGGTGCGCATAAATGAGCACGCCGTGTTTTTTTCATGTGGATTTGGACGCTTTTTATGCCTCCGTCGAGCAAACGGACAATCCGCAATACCGCGGAAAACCCGTTATCGTCGGTTCTTTACCGACGGACAGACGCGGTGTCGTTTCAACCTGTTCTTACGAAGCCCGGCAGTACGGCGTTCATTCAGCAATGCCTATAGGAGCTGCATACAATCTATGCCCGTGCGGAATTTTTTTGCGCGCTCGTATGAAGCGCTACCATGAAAAATCGCGCGAAGTTATGGCGATTTTGAACGATTTTTCGCCCGAAGTGCGGCAAATGTCCATCGATGAAGCCTTTCTGGATATGAGCGGCACCGAGCGTTTATTCGGCACAGCCGAAAGCGCTGCACACAAAATTAAAAAGCGGATTAAAACCGAAACGGGCTTAACCCTTTCGATCGGGGCGGCGTCAAACAAATACATTGCAAAAATCGCCTCGGGCTTATCCAAACCCGACGGCTTGTTTATCGTTCAAAACGGCGGCGAAGAGGACTTTATGCTGTCGCTTCCCCTAAAAAAAATATGGGGTGTCGGCGGAAAAACGCTGGAACGGATTATCAAAGCCGGTTTCAAAACGCCGCAGGATATTCACCGTGCGTCGCTTAATTTGCTGCAAAGTTTATTCGGCTCCTGTACGGGCTCTTTTTTGTATCATGCGGTACGCGGCTGCGAAGTCGAAACGTTCGAAACCGAATCGAAAAACCGTTCCGTCAGCTCCGAGCATACCTTTTCTTTCGATTTAACCGATTTATATACGATAGACACTGCGCTACTGGAACTTTCGTGGGAACTGATGTACCGCCTGCTTACCGAAGATAAAAGCAGCAAAACCGTTCACGTAAAAATACGCTACGAAGACTTTACAACAGTGAGCATCCGGGAAACTTCTACGCGCACAATCTCTTCTGCAGACGATTTATTCACCCGTGCGCGCAATTTGTTCCGAAAAAAATACGAAAACGGGCGCGGTATACGCTTACTCGGCCTCGCCGCCCAAAATATTGAAGACGGGTCGGCACCCGTACAAAGCGAACTATTCGACTTCGGCGAAAAAAAAAAGGCGGCGGTGGAAAAAGCGGTTATTCAAATTCAAAAAAAGAATCCGGAAATACGTGTCGAAAAAGCGCGCCTTTTAAACGCAAAAGAAGAATTACAGCCTAACAAAACGCCGGCACAAAAAATACGTCCGGAAAAACCGCCCCGCCCCCGATCTTCTCTTTTGTCCCTTATCGCGGGCATTATGCTCGCGCTTATGCTGCAAGGTGCCGGAACAACGCTGCACGCGCAAAATCAAAACCGCACGGCGCCGGAAAAGGGGCAGCCGAAGGCTGTTCCGTTTAACCCTTTTGCAGCTTTGCCCGCAGGTGCTCCGCTCGCCTCTTTTCCGATTTCTCCGACAGCGTCGGATGAAGTTGAATTCTTTGCACAAGGAAGCTGGGAGGCAAAACTGCATGCATGGCACAGTATCAGCGCGGACAGCGGGGATCCGAAAAAAAAGACACCCGTGTTTTCTTTTGCGCCGCCCGTATTTACGCAAAAAACCGATTTGACCGTGTGGTTTCTTCTCAACAAAAAATGGTATTTTGAAGCCGCCGTCGCCGACGCATACGAAAAAACCACTGTCGCTGCAGGCTATTACGGTGAAGGTTTTTTGCGCCACGTCCGTATCGGCAATAGGGGCATCGGTTTTCCGCGTATTTACGGTATAGATATCGCGGGCAAGGGGGCCGGCGGTGCTGCGGATCAGGCGCCGGGCATCACCGCTCACTGGGAGGCGGAATCCTGGCAGGCGGACGCGTTGCTGCGCTACGATATGCTCGAAAACTTTGAAAAAACGTGGGTAGGTACGCATGAATTGGGAGAAAAAAAAATCGCATTGCACGAATGGAAGCGAGGCATACGCTTTGTTCTTCCCCAAGGCGGTGCCGAACGTATTGCCTCCGTCTATGTCGAGTCCGAAAAAGGAAGCTATACGGACGTACAAGGCTATTCCTACGAAAAACTTGCACACTCGGACTATTTGATTTTACCCGCTCAAGAAAGCCTCGTGCTGGCAAAGCCGGCGGCGGGAAGGGTTCTTGCCGAGCTGTACGGCGGAAAAAGTGTGATTACTCCTTCATTGAACGACTTCAACTCCGGCTCTTTTTTAAAAGAAGTGCAAGACAGCTTCGGCGCGGACATACAAGTTGAACATTATTCGTATCCGAAACATGCGGCGGCTTTAACATCCGATGATTTTTTTACCGAAGTCGGGGCACAGAATTCGATCATAAAAAACGATGCGCTTATCTTGCAGTATCCGCCTTTTTTTTCGCCTTTTGCGGACGCTTCTTTTTACGAAGCCGATTTTGCGGTTCAAAGCACCTCGTTCAGCGTCGTGTCGGCCGCCGGAACCGAACACAGTGCATACGCTGCAGTTTCCGCCGACGGCGGTTCTTTTTCGAGTGCCGTATCGGACAGCGATTTTTTCAAAGAGCAAAAAGCGTACATTCGTCTTTTTAACCGCAGTGCGCACAAAAACGGTGCGGCGGCACGCTACCCTGCGGCAAAAGACACCCCCCTTGTGTATCTTACTCCCGATGCCTTTTCCCAAACCGATATTTCGGCAAAGTACGTGAAAAACGCCGATGCCGAAAGTCCGCCGCTTTTTATCACGGCGCAAACCGCCGTACAAAGTGAAACCCTCGATATAGGAAGCGAAGCGGTGCCCGGTTCCATTGTTATGTACCGCAACGGCATAAAAGAAACGGGTTTTCGCTACGACAGCAATACGGGCATTGTGCACCCGGTGCGCCCGATCGCGTCATTCGATACGGTACGCATTGTGTGGCAACAGCGCAAAGAGGGCGGTCAAAACGGACGCCTATCGGCGGCGGCGGGCATTCAAAAACGGTTTTCGCCCGATTTTTCCATGGACGGATCGGCCTCTCTTTTATGGCCGCTGACGCAAAAAACTTCATTCAGCGCAGACGGTGCTCAATCGGCAGGTTCGCTCAGCACCGCGTTAAAACTCGATTTTGACAGGAAAGACTTTTCCGTAAGCGATACTTCCGTTCTTTCTTTTGAAATGCCCGACACGACGGGAGTCCGCCGTGTACTCGGCATGGACAGCTCAAAGGTAAAAAAAATCCTTTTAACGGAAAAAGCCGACGCGGATTTTCCCGAAGGGAGTGTCCCCGTTTTGAAACGGCGAAATACCGCCTCACCGCCACCATCTTTTCCGTCCCTGCCCCCTTCAAAGCGCGGCAATATACAAGCCGAAACGTTGCGGGTAAGCGATATGGAAGGCTACGTGCTGCGCATGACTTGGGGCGTTTCTTCA
>CAUTRX010000115.1:0-4890 GCA_963540775.1 uncultured Treponema sp.
GCAGTTCCGCGGTGAGGGCGGCATTTTTGCATAATACGTCGCGGCGGAACGCCCCGCAAAAAGCTGCGGCAAGGTAGGCGCAGCGGCTCAGCGGCGGCAAACGGGCGAATGATTGCAGTTTTTGTCTGTCGGCTTCGCAACGTGCACCGTGTCGCCGAAAAAGAGACAGATTGCGCAGAGCGCTATCGAGCGCCGTTAAAGAATCCTGCGGAATGCCGGCGAAGCGCTCTTTTATACACAGCGCCGCCTTTTTTTTAAAACTGCCGTCCAAGCGGCAATAATCGGGAAACTCGGCGGCAAAAGCAAACCAGGAAGCCAAAAGCCGATTCGAAACAAAAAATTCCGTTCCGCCGCCTTTTACATTCGCGCTTTTTACGCTTCCGCTTTGTAGGGTTTGCTGCACCGCCTCGGCATTTTCGTCAACAGGAAAAAGCAAAGCCGCCGGTGCGCGTTTTTCCAATTCTTCGCGTAAAAGCGGATTTATCTCAAAAAACTCGGCCTCATCATCGTCGCTGCGGCGGTACACAATCAAGCGCTCTTCCAGATTCAAAAAGGTATCGTGTAAAAAAGAAAAAGAAAACTGTGAGCCGAAAAAATCGGCAGCCTTTTCTTCGGTACAGCGGGGAATGTGTATAGCACATGGCGTTTTTATTATTTTTTAAAAATGGCGATTAACGACTCTATTAATTTTTGCTTATTATACGGCGTTTTAATTTCGCCGACATACAGGCGCACCAAATCGAAAAAACGACCTTCGTTTATTTCACTTAAAAAAGCGCTTTTGCGTGCCGTGTCTTCAGCGTTTTTTTTCATAGCCCCCTCTCCGGCGGCGCAACCGTTTTTTCTCCGCCGCCGCAACCGTCAACACCGTCATCGATTTCTTCTATTGTGCGCACCAAACGGTACGAGTATCCTTGCTCCGCAAGGAATTTTTGACGGTTTGCCCCGTACAACTCTTCCTGCGTTCCGGCGGTAATCAGCGTTATAAACCGGGCTTTGCGGTTTTTCGGACGCAAAATGCGCCCAAGCCGTTGTGCTTCTTCCTGCCGGCTGCCGAACGTTCCCGATATTTGAATGGCCATCGACGCATCGGGTAAATCGATGGCAAAATTGGCAACCTTCGACACCGCCAGCACCCGTTCCTTTCCCGCGCGGAAAGCGTCGTAAATGCTATCGCGCTCGCGCACGGGCGTTTTGCCCGTAATAAGCGGAACTTTAAGCAGCTGCGCTATTTCGAATAATTGATCCAAATATTGACCGATAATGAGGATTTTATCTTCGGCGAAGCGTTTTACCAAATCGAGTACAATCGGCACTTTCAGCGGATTTTCGCCGGCAATGCGGTGTTTTTGGCGCAAACCGGCAACGGCATATGCAAGCTCTTTACTTTTATCCAAGTCGGTGCGGAATTCGATGCACTCGGCGCCGGCAATCCAGCCGGAAGTTTCCAGCTCCTTCCACGGAACATCGTAGCGCTTCGGGCCGACAAGCGAAAACACCAGCCCCTCACAGCCGTCTTCGCGCACGAGGGTGGCGGTCAACCCGGCACGGCGCACCGCTTGCAGTTCCGCCGTTACCCGAAAAACGGGAGCGGGCAGCAAATGCACTTCATCGTAAATAATCAAGCCCCAGTTTCGTTCCCTAAACAGCTTAAAATGCGGGTACGGGCCTTCTTTTTGTGGCCGCCATGTCAATACCTGATACGTTGCCGCGGTTACGGGCTTTATTTCTTTTTTTTCGCCCGAATATTCACCGATTTGATCGGCGCACAAGTCGGTTTTATCGATGAGCTCGGCAATCCATTGATGTACCGAAGAAATATTCGCCGTAACGATGAGGGTGTTTGTGCACAGCTTTGTCATCATTAATATGCCGACAATCGTTTTGCCCGCGCCGCACGGCAGCACAATTGTTCCGAAGCCCGTACCCGGCCCGCAGTCGCCCAAAAAAGCGCGCGCCGCATCTTTTTGGTATTCCCGATATGTAAAATCTTTGCCCGAAAGCGTTTTCGTGCGCGCTTTTATATTCAACACATCGCCGTCGCGCAGCGGCACTTCGTCTTTAACCGGCCACCCGCTTTTTAAAAGCGCTTCCTTTATCGTTCCTCTGTCGGTAAGACTAAGCCGGAACGAATTTTCAGCGGGGCAGGGCGTTAAGTATTTGCGCAATTTTTTATCCGCTTCCAATTCGCGGAAAACGGCAAGAGAGTCGGCATACAAAAGTAAGCTCTCTTCCGCCTCGTCAAAATCGGCGCAGCCGGGAAGCAAGCGCAATTTACCGAAACGGGAAGCGGTTTCGCGGATCCACGCCGTTACCGCAAGCGGAACATCAAAGCGCGAATACTTTTGCAAAACGGAAACGGCATAATCGGGTGAAAACCCCGCACCGGCGGCATTCCATAACGAAAGCGGGCTTAAGCGGTACGTATGCAAGTGCTCGGGAGAACGCTCCAATTCCGCAAACGGAATTAAAGCACGCCGGCATTCTTCGGCAAGCGGAGCGTGAACATCCAACAGCAGGGTTCTGTCACCCTGCACAATCAGCGGAGCGGAATTGTGCATAACGCTCTATTTTAATCGGTTAAGCTGAATTCTTCAAGCCGTCCTATTTGTTTTATTTTGTCGGTAAGCGAAAATATATCCAGCGAGGGGGGCACACGCACGGAAAACGCAATACTCAAATGCTTTTGCCCCAAAATGCGCGTTATATCGGTGCTCATAATGATTAAACCGTTTGCACAAATCAATTTTGTCAATGCGTCAAGGTCAATCCGCTTGTTTTCGAAGACTAAATTCAAATGCTTTGCGCGTTCGGCGGGAAAATATTTTTCTTCAACCTTTTCAAGATAAATCAGGGCAAAAACGTAAAAGAGCAGTGTAGCAAATGCGGGAAATACAAAGCCCGCACCGATTGCCAGTCCCAACGCCGCCGCCGCCCAAATAATGGCCGAAGAGGTAAGCCCTTTTATGTTTAGGCCCTCGCGCAAAATGGTTCCCGCGCCCAAAAAGCCGATGCCCGAAACCACTTGGGCGGCAATTCGCGACGGATCGCCGCGTGCGGGATTTTCGGACAAGCTTGCGGCATAAATGGAAAGCAGCATAAGCAGTGTCGAAGACACGGAAATGAGAATAAGCGTGCGCATTCCGACAAACTGCTGGCGCAGTTTGCGCTCAAAGCCCAGCACCGCACCGGCGGCAAAGCTGAGAAAAATGCGCACCAAACAAGCGTACCATGCGATTTCGGCACCGAAAAACAGATTGTGTATTTTTTCAAAGCTCATAAAAATTCCAATGACACTTATATTATCGGAAAAAAACGGGTGCCCATGCAGAAAATAAGTATTGTGGTTGCAGCGATACAAGCCGCAGCGTCTGCCTTTGCAAGCCGACAAGAGCGGACTTGTACCGGCAAACAAAACGGGACAATCGCAGTGACGGGGTTGGGTATATCCAAACTTTTAATAAAACTTTGGTGAACTTTTTTTAAAGGGTTGACAAGCGGACAAAAATGACTCACACTGGGATTACAACTTTTAGGAGGTTTATTTTGCATAAATCATTACAAAAAGCGGCAATCGCGTTGTTCTGTGTATGTATTGCATCCACAATCTTTGCAAGCGGTTCTTCAGAGGCCACAAAGGCGGAAACCGAGCTCAACGTGTATTCCATTATGCCGGAAAAGTATGCGACACCGATTTTCGCGGAATTTACAAAGGATACCGGCATCAAAGTCAATTTTGTTCGCCTCTCTTCCGGCGAAGCACTATCGCGCATTATCGCGGAAAAAGCAAATCCGCAAGTTGACTGTTTATGGGGCGGTCCGTCGGATACGTATGATGCAGGCGTTGGGGAAAATGTTTTTGAACAATATAAACCTGCGGAGGCCGATGAAATTCCCGCAAACTACCGTTCTCCGGACAATTATTGGACAGGCATTGGAATTATTCCGCTTTGCTTTCTCACCAATACGAATTTTCTCAAAAAAAATAATCTTTCAGAACCGATAAGTTGGTACGATCTATTAAATCCCGCATATAAAAACGGTTTGCAAATGGCGGATGCCCGCACATCGGGAACCGCAACAGAGCGTATTTATTCGCTCGTCAAAGCCGTCGGTGAAAAAGAAGCGTTCGACTATCAAAAGAAACTTAATGCAAACGTGCAGCTTTATACGAAAAGCGGCGCGGGCGGCGCACTTCCGATTGCAAACGGACAGGCGGCAAGCGGTGTATTCTATCTTGTTGATGCGCTTGATATTACCCATCAAGGCTATCCGCTCGTCATCTCCTTTCCGAAAGAAGGCGTCACTTACGGTGTTGAAGGTTCGGGAATTCTCAAAGGATGCAAACACCCGAATGCTGCACGTAAACTCATGGATTGGGCATCAACAAAAAAACTCGGTGAATTTATGATGGCACATAAAATCTGTTATATCCCGACACGTTCCGATATAAAAATCGATGATCCTGCCCTTAATATGTCGAAAATGAATTTAATCGATGCATCGTCTACATGGAAAGGCGAAAAACGAAAAGCATACGTCGAAAAGTGGATTGCGGAAGTTATCCAGCAGTAACATAAAAAATAACACAGGATTGGAATGCCGGTCTTTTTATCCGGCATTCATGTTATACACGAAAAATTCGGCAACGGTAAACTGTGGAATGCGTTTTCCGCCTTACCGTTGCAGAGTTGAGGATTAGCCATGCATTTTAACAATTCTCCACAACACGAATGCCGCATACTTTTAGTCAAAAAGGATCCCGCTCTTTTTTGTGCGCTCGTCGTCATTTGGTTTTGTTTTTCGATATTTATTTTTTATCCTGTCATCACGCTTTTGTATACGGCATTTTTTTCAAATGGCCGTATTTCAGCCGAGCTGCTTAGAAAA
>CAUTRX010000116.1:0-4837 GCA_963540775.1 uncultured Treponema sp.
GAATACGGCTATAACCGTCGGTTTCGGTGTGAGTACATTCAACTTGATTATCCTGAAAAGCTTTTTCGAAACGGTGCCCAAATCCCTTGAAGAATCGGCGCGCATAGACGGTGCGGGGCAGTGGACTATTTTGTGCAATATTTATATTCCGCTTTCTACCTCCGCATTGACAACAATAGCGCTGTTTTACGCCGTCAGCCGCTGGAACGGATATTTTTGGACAATGATATTGCTCACCGACGAAAAAAAAGCGCCTTTGCAGGTATTGCTGAAAAAGTTGATTGTTGAACGGAACTTAACCGCCGATGCCGGCTCATTAATAAGCAAAGCAGGTACTTCATCGTCCGATACGATTATTTATGCGGTCATTGTGTTGTCGATTATTCCCATAATGATTGTGTATCCGTATGTTCAGCAATTTTTCAGAAAGGGCATTACCCTGGGGGCCGTAAAAGGATAGCCTGAAAAGAGCGGCAAATCCTGCAAAACGGATTCAGCAGATAAAACGGGCATTAATAAGACGGTTACGTCATTATGCATATTTACATCATTCAGGAGGGAATGAAATGAAAAAGAAACTTGCGGTTTTTTGTATTTTTTTGATCGCCGCGGTGCTGGCATTTGCCGGCGGCGAGAAAGAAGGGAAAACTCAAGGCGGTCAAAAGGAATTAAGCATTCATTTGGTGTTTAACGGTATGGTCTTTGACGATAACTGGGACGTGTATCAATATGCCGCGCAAAAAACGGGTGTTACACTGAAAGGTACGGCGTCAAAAAACAATACCGATCACCAGCAATCCTTTAATCTTATGGTTGCCTCCGGCAACCTGCCCGACATAATCGGCTATACGCTCAGCGAGCTTGAATCTTTGGGTGTAAAAGACGGCGCGGTTATGGAATTGAGCGCTCTGATCGATAAACACGCACCCAACATCAAGCGTTTTATACAGCAAAATCCCCGTTTGGCAAAAGATATGTACGCCTATGACGGAAAAATATACGCCATACCGACGTATTACGATTACGATAAATTGAACGTAACGACCACCATTTTTATCCGCACCGATTGGCTCAAAAAATTCAATTTGAAAGTACCGACAACTGTGGAAGAAATGGAAAAGGTATTGACGACCATTGTCAACGGTGATGCGAACGGCAACGGTAAAAAGGATGAAATCGGCTTATTTGGACGCGGCTCCGGAACACGCGATCCGCTGCGTAACAGTGCCGGTATGCTCGGCGCGCGCTATCTTACTTCGTTTTATGTAGAAAACGGAAAACTGAATTACAACCCGCTGGAGCCTTCTTTTAAAAGCGCCATTACAATTATGGCCGATTGGTATAAAAAAGGTTTGGTGGATAAAGAATTGTTTACCCGAGGCTGGGGTGCGCGCGATCAGGTTTTGCCGACAAACCTTGGAACGGTAACCTTCGATTGGCCGGCTTCTACTTCAGGGTATAATTTCCGTAGCGACATGCCCGAAGGTTTTGAGTTTGAAGCAATTCCGCCGCTTCGCGACAAAAACGGTAATTTGGTAACGCGCAGTCCTACGCGTAGCACGACGAATTTCTGGGGATGGGCGATTTCGGCGACCGCAAAAGATCCGGTCAGCGTAATCAAGTATATGGACTGGTGGTTCAGTGAAGAAGGCCGGCGTGCATGGAACTGGGGGGTTGAAGGCAAGCATTATACGCTCGTAAAAGGCAAGCCGGAATTTACCGATTTTGTTATGAAAAACCCCGACAACATGACCCCCTTACAGGTGCTCCAGAAATCGGGCGCACAAATTGCCGGTGTCGGCGTATGGCAGGATGCCGAATACGAGTTTGCAACTGCGGCGAACGACGTTGCACGCAAAGCGTGGAAAATATACATGCAAAAAGGCAACACCGTTCCCGACATTCCCTCACTCAAATTCTCTCCCGATGAACAGGCTGAAATACAAAAAATAAAACCGGGAATCGATCAAACCACGAGTGAATACGTGCAAAAGTGGATACTCGGCGCTTCCGATATAAATGCCGAATGGGACACATATGTAAAGCGGATAAAGGCGCAAGGGCTTGACCGCTTGATCGAACTGCATCAAAAGGCATACGACAGATTTAACAAAAACTGAGCATAAAGCGGTCGTCGCCTCTGCGAGCGGTGATAAAAACCGAAGTTGTTGGCGGCGCCCCTGTGCCGGTAAAACGCAATGCGGAAATCCGTATTGCGTTTTTTTTATGTGCGGCTTTGCACAGCGAATTTTACGGCACATGTTGCACGCCGCCTTTTTCGGGGCAGGTTTTACATTGTTCCCGATTGAATTTGCATACTGCTGCGCTGCCGACTGCCGATACAAAAGCGGACAGGGCAATGCGCCTTTTTTTACAAAGCGATTTGACAAACAGGCACATTCACTTTACGGGAATAAAGGGAACGGGAATGGCCGCGCTTGTCGAAATTTGCCGCTACCGCGGCGCACGGATAACCGGAAGCGATGTTGCCGAGCGCTTTTATACCGACGAAATTCTTGAGCGGCTGCACATCGCGCCTGCTCTTTTTTCCGCTGCGAATATTACGGACGACATAGATGTACTCGTTTATTCTTCCGCATACAAAACCGATACAAACCCCGAATTGATTGCCGCACGTAAAGCGGGGATTCCCATGCTTTTATATACCGAAGCGCTCGGGCTGCTTTCCCGCTCCGCCTACAGCTGCGGCATTGCCGGCGTTCACGGTAAAACCACCACAACGGGAATTACCGGTATGCTGCTCAAAAGTTTGGACATTCCGGCGCAAGTGCTTGCGGGAAGTATTATTCCCGGCTTTGCCGAAGATGTGCAAAATGAAGCGGACGGGAAGAATTGTCCGCAGCCTTTTTCCGCAGCGGCGGGAAGCTGCACGCTTAACAGGGGCAGCCGTTTTTTTGTCGCCGAAACCTGCGAATATCAACGGCATTTTATGTCCTTTTGCCCCAAAAAAATCATTTTAACCGGAGTCGAAAGCGACCATCAGGATTATTATCCCACTTACGAAAGCATACGGGATGCCTTTGTCGATTACTGCCTTTTATTGCCCGAAGGAGGCGAATTGATTTACTGCGCCGACGATGCGGGCGCATGCGAAACCGTTTCTTTGATACGGGAAAAACGTTCCGACATTGTGTATACGCCCTACGGCTTTACCGCCGCCGGTAACTACCGCCTCAAATCGCGCAAAATCGAAAATGCGCGGCAGTTTTTTTCGCTTGCCGCCTTCGATACGGATTTTTATGTGCGCATTTCGGGACTTCATATGCTGCGTAACTGCGCCGCCGCCTGTGCACTGGCTCTTTCGCTGTACGCCGAGCATACGGGGCGTACCGTTCAGTCTTTTTCGGACGGCGAAAAAAAAGCCGTGTGCGAAAAACTTGCAGCCGGTTTTGCGGGATTTTCCGGGGCAAAGCGCCGAAGCGAAATTATCGGCACGGTTGACATACCGGAGGGCGGTGTGTTAATTATGGACGATTACGCCCATCATCCGGCTGCTTTAAAAACGACAATAGCCGGCTTGCGTTCGTTTTATTCCGATTATTATATCATTGTGGATTTTATGTCGCACACTTACACGCGCACCGCCGCCTTGTTGGAAGATTTTGCTCTATCGTTTGCGGACGCCGATGAAGTTATTTTGCATAAAATCTACGCTTCCGCCCGCGAAAGCTATGACGGTTCGGTAACCGGTAAAACCCTGTACGAAAAGGTGCGCGAAAATCACGCATGTTCCCGTTACTTTGAAGAAAGTACCGACGCACTTGATTATCTTGTCGAGCGGTGTACCGCTTTACGGCGCAATATCCTGTTCATCACGATGGGGGCCGGCGACAACTGGAAGCTTGGGCGGCTGCTTTTTGACAAGCTCACCGATGCGGGCAAAAAGACGCGCCCGTAGACGACCGCTTACACGGCGGAATGCACAAAACAGGTAGGAATTATTTTATGAAAAGCATGACCGGCTACGCGTATGCCGAATATACAAGCGATACTGCGTTTGTTTCCGTCGAAATAAAATCGGTCAATTCGCGTTTTGCGGATTTGAATATCAATATGCCGCCGTTTTTGGGACGATTGGAGCAGGAAATCAGAAACCGCTGTATGCGCTCGTTTGTGCGCGGCAAGGTTGACGTGTACATTCGCGTAAAGGATTTTGAAAACCGAATTACGGTAGAGGCCGACGTAGAAGCGGCTAAAAATTATGCCGCCGCTTTGAAAAAAATTGCCCGCACTTTGGACTTAAACGAAAACGATATATCCGTCGGCTTGATTGCAGCGCGCGAGGGCGTACTGAACATCAATCAAAATTACGATACGGACAAATACCGCGCGCTCATTGAGCCCGTTTTTACCGAAGCTCTAAACGGTTTTTGCGCCGACAGAGAACGCGAGGGCGAAAATCTTGCACGCGATATAAAAAATCAACTGGTAAAACTCGAACGCTGCGCACTCATATTTGAAAAAACCGTTCCCGAGATGGAGGAGATTTTCAAACAGACAATCACGCGGCGCTTTAACGAACTTTTGGGCGATAAAGCCGACCCGCAGCGCATTATGAGCGAAACGGCTGCACTGCTTGTAAAATACACGATAAACGAAGAAGTAGTGCGCCTTTTAAGCCATATCGACGCTTTAAAGGCCGAAATCGAAGGCAATGCGGCGCCCGGGCGAAAAATCGATTTTATTTGTCAAGAATTAAACAGAGAAATCAATACTATCGGCTCCAAAAATCAGATTTTGGAAATCGGACAAAGCGTCATCGAAGCAAAAGACGCCCTTGAGAACATCCGCGAACAATCCCGCAACGTGGAATGAG
>CAUTRX010000117.1:0-4832 GCA_963540775.1 uncultured Treponema sp.
AAATCAGGGAGTTGTTACGTAAAAATGAGCGAAAAACCGAATATACTTTTTATTTTGTGCGACGATTTGGGACCGTGGGCGCTTCACTGTGCGGGAACAAAAGAATTGCATACGCCGAATATCGATAGCATAGCGCAAAAAGGAATGCTTTTTGAAAATTTCTTTTGCGTATCGCCGGTGTGTTCTCCGGCGCGTGCTTCGCTTTTAACGGGAACCATCCCCTCAGCTCACGGCGTGCACGACTGGCTGCGCTCGGGCAGTGTGGATAAAAGTAAATTCGAGCGGCAGGGAAAACAAAATCCGTACAGCGGCGGCTACAGAGACGAAGACAAGCCCATTCAGTATTTAGCCGGCAAAACGACGTACACCGATGTGCTGTGCCAAAACGGTTATACATGCGCTCTTTCGGGAAAGTGGCATTTGGGCGACAGCATCCACCCGCAGCACGGTTTTTCGTATTGGTATACGATAGGCATGGGCGGCTGCTGTTATTACCACCCCGATATAGTCGAAAACGGCAATATAACCGTAGAAGACGGAAAATACGTAACCAACCTTATAACCGACAAAGCGCTGGTATTTTTGGACGAATTGTCCGAAAAAAAACAGCCGTTTTATTTAAGCGTACACTATACCGCGCCGCATTCTCCGTGGGGGGCAGAACATCACCCTGCCGAATTTATCGACATGTATCAAAACTGTACGTTTGAAAGCATTCCCGATGTTCCCGATCATAAATGGCTGACCTGTTCTCCCGTGTACGGTACCGATAAACGCTTTGAAAACCTGCGCGGTTATTTTGCGGCGATTTCGGCAATGGACGCCGATGTGGGACGCCTTTTAAGTGCCCTCGATAAAAAAGGTCTTACCGACAATACCATAGTGATTTTTACGGCGGACAACGGTATGAATATGGGGCACCACGGCGTGTGGGGTAAGGGCAACGGTACGTTCCCTATGAATATGTACGATACGTCGGTAAAAGTACCCTTTATTATATCCTATCCGCCGATGATACGCGAGGGAAGCCGTACCGATGTGCCGGTAAGCGCTTATGATTTTTTTCCAACCATCCTCGATATGCTCGGCTTTGATTTTAAAGTTACCGAACGTTTACCCGGCAAAAGCTTTGTTCCCGCGCTTAAAGGCGAGCAGTCCTTTGAAGGGCACGTGGTCGTATTCGACGAATACGGTCCCGTGCGGATGATACGCTCAAAAAAATATAAATATGTTGCCCGCTATCCGTACGGCGAAAACGAATTGTACGATTTGGAAAAAGATCCGGAAGAAAACGTAAACCTTATAGACGATGAACGCTATGCCGATATTATGCTCGATATGCGCTGCAAATTGGAAAAATGGTTTAACGACTACGTTAACCCCGATATTGACGGAGTAAAAGAAGGCGTTACCGGTTTGGGGCAGCTGTGCTCCGCGGGTATATACGCCGAAAAAGCGCTGAAATACGCTCAAACCGATTGACGGTTTCACTACATTCGTATTTTCCGCGGGTGCGTCATATTTTCGGGATTCAAAATATCGTCAAGCTGCGCGCGTGTCAATAAGCCCTGTTCCAGAACGAGGTCATATACGGGACGCCCCGTTTTAAGGGCGGTTTTGGCAATTTCGGTTGCCGCTTCGTAGCCGATAACCGGATTTACGGCCGTTATCACGCCTATGCTTTTGTACACCATATCGCGGCATAAATCGGCGTTTGCCGTAATGCCGTCTATACAGCGCTTGCGTAGCGTTTCCATGGCGTTGCACAGCATGTTCTGCGACTGAAACAAACTGAAGGCGATTATCGGCTCGAATACGTTCAGTTCCAGTTGCCCCGCTTCGGAGGCGAGGGTTACGCTTAAATCATTCCCGATAACTTTAAAGGCGGTTTGATTTACCGCTTCGGGGATAACCGGATTGACTTTTCCCGGCATAATGGAAGAGCCCGGCTGCATGGGCGGCAAATTGATTTCGTTTATGCCGCAGCGCGGCCCCGAGGATAAAAGCCGTAAATCGTTGCAGATTTTGGAAAGCTTTACCGCAAGCCGTTTTACCGACGACGAATACATAACAAAGGAACCCGTGTCCTGAGTCGCCTCTATGAGGTTGGGGGCGGAAACAAGCGGCATACCCGTAATCTCTTTTAAATGAGCGGTAACTTTTTCAACATAGCCCGGCTCGCTGTTTATGCCTGTGCCGATTGCAGTGGCTCCCATATTGATTTCCAAAAAAAGCCGTGCATTTTCATTTAAGCGCTCAACTTCTTCGGCAAGGGTAACCGCATAAGCTTCAAAGGTTTGCCCCAGCGTCATCGGAACCGCATCCTGCAGTTGAGTGCGCCCCATTTTTAAAACCGACGAAAACTCGGCCGCCTTTTTGTGCATAGAAGCGATAAGTTTTTGCAGTTCCGCCGTTAAAAGTCCGTTGCTCGAAAAAACGGCGATTTTTACCGCTGTCGGATAGGCGTCATTTGTCGATTGGGACAAGTTGACGTGGTTATTCGGATGGCAGTATGTGTATTCGCCCTTTTTATGTCCCAGCAATTCCAGGGCGCGGTTTGCAATCACTTCGTTTGCGTTCATATTCGTGGAAGTACCCGCACCGCCTTGAATCATGTCGACGACAAATTCCCTGTTGAATTTACCGTCGGCGACTTCGGTACAGGCCTGTTCTATGGCCTCATAGCGCTCCTTATTCAAAATATCCAAGTCGAAATTTGCGCGGGCGGCGGCCGATTTTACCTGCGCAAAAGCGCGGATCAACTGCGGATACAGATTCAGCTTTATGCCCGTTATCGAAAAATTTTCGACCGCGCGCAAGGTTTGAATGCCGTAATAGGCTTCATCCGGTAATTCGCGCTCGCCCAGTAAATCGTGTTCCGTTCTCATTATCTTTCTCCGCACGGTAATTTTTAACATCGGCACCGAAATTGAGAAAAACTTCCCCAAAACCGAAGTTATAAAGATTTTCGTTTCATAATCAGTGTACGCCAAAAACTGCGAAAGCGCCAGAGGCATTTTCAATATAAAGATACGTAATTCTAAATAAAAATTAAAAAAACGCCCCTTTTTTTAATTTTTGACGTATTGTTTTAAATAATGACGCTGGCATGAACTTAAAACGAGTGCTATACTGTTTCTATTAATACTCTACATTATGTACGGTATATTGTGTCTTTATCAGGAGGATTCAAAATGAAAAAAAGCATTGCAATTGTAGCGGCATGCTTTTTGGCTGTTGCACTCGTTTTCGGTAGCGGCAAAAAAGAAGAAAGCGGTGATCCGAATGCACCTGTAACCCTTTCGGTGTACATGCAGATGGATCTTGCAAATCCGCAGTCGGCGTACTGGCCAGTGACGGTGGAGGCGTTCCAAAAAAAATATCCGAATATCAAATTGGAATTCGAATATGTAAACGGTGAAGCCTTTCACGACAAGTTTCAGATAATGGCCGCATCGGGCGATATTCCCGACGTATTTACCACCTATGCCGGAGCCCGTTCCGGTTACGTTTTGGACCGCGGTATGGTAAAAGATTTGCGTCCCTATCTTACCGATGATTTGAAAAAGAATTACAATCCCGCTATTTGGGAGCCCCAAGGCCCGAACGGTGAAATCTACATTATTTCGACAAACATGGCTGTATGTACCGCCGTTTATGTAAACCCCAAACTGCAAAAAAAACTCGGTTTAACCACGCCTAAAACCCTTGACGAAATGATTGCACAAGTTCCGGCAATCCGCGCAGCCGGTTTGACGCCGCTTGCTTTTGCAAACAAGGGCCAGTGGCAGGCTCAGTCTTTATTGCTGTCTATGCTTACCGACCGTATGGCGGGAAAAGCATGGTTCGACAAAGCTATGGCCGGTACGGCTAAATTCTCCGACAAGCAGTTTGTTGACGCTATTACCGTTATCAAAACAATGACCGATGCAAAACTGTTCCCTCCGGGAGTAAACCAGCTTGAAGGTACCGCTTCATGGGGCGAATTCGTTGCCGATAAAGCGGTGTACTTGCTGGACGCAGGCTGGCGTATTTCGGCCCTCAAAAAATCGGCAAAACCCGAAGACTTTGAGCAGTATCAGATTATCGCATTCCCCGCCGTTGCAGGAGAAGTTACCAAAGGCTCAAGCGCCGCAACGCTCGGTGAAAATTTCGGTATGAATGCAAAGTTGAAGGGGGCAAAGGCGGATGCCGCATGGAAGTTTATTTCCTTTATTTCGGGCAAAGAAGCGTGCGAAATCCTCACCAAATACGGAACCGTTACCACTTACAAACTCGACCTTTCAAAATTCGATATTGATCAGTTGAGTAGACAATATATCAAGCTTATCAATAGTCAATCCATGGGTTATGTTATCGATGCGAAGATGGACGGCGAGGGAGTAAACAATTTGCTCAACCCCGGTATTCAGGCGGTTATGATCGGACAAAAAACGCCGGCACAGCTTGCAAACGAATACGAAGCATGGGTTGCAGCAAACGACAGCAACAGAAAAAAATAATTGATTATGTAATAATCGGTTATGCGGGGGTGTCCGAAAGCTAAACGGCTTTTAGGATACCCCGTTTTCAACTTCTAAATCCGGAGTCTGTCGAAAAGAACTATCTTTAGAAGACAGCCTCCTTTATATCAAAATCAGGCGGTTGACAAATGACCTATATGGGGCAAAAACGGGCAAGTTATTTTTCTTTTTTGCTGCCCGCTTTTATCATATATATCGGTGTTATTATTTTTCCGGTATTATTCAGTTTTTATCTCAGTTTTACAAAATGGAAGGGCTACGGAAAAATGGAATTTATCGGATTGGGCAACTATATCCGCATGTTTACCG
>CAUTRX010000118.1:0-4816 GCA_963540775.1 uncultured Treponema sp.
ACAAAACCCGCTTACCTTCGGCCGTTTTCTGCCACCGTGAAGGACACCTCTTCATTACCGTGAAGGACACTCCGCCCTTATAGGGACGGGGTGCGCGATAGTCCCGGCACGCGGTGTTTCGACCGATGAATCCCGTACACTGCCGCTTACCTCAAGGGTATGGGAGCCAAGTACCGAAACACCGGTAACTGCATAGGCAGGCGGCAATACGCAAAAAAAACCGCATAAAAAATCGAACAGGACATTAGACTTATTCCTGCCGCCATGGACGGCGGCAAAAGTTTTAGATAGTGGGTTACGCGGGCGGAACTCCAAGCAAAGGAACTCACATGGACGAGAGTTCCTTTGCCGTCATACCTTAAATTGCTTTACTTCTTCCGACAGATTTTCGATACTTTGTCTGTTTTGTTCAGTTATTCCGTTGACTTCGTGTATTGCGTTGTTGATTTGTGCAGCCCCCGACGCCATCTTATTCATGTTTTCGGTAATGGTATGGGTAAGATTATCCAGTTTTGACATTTCGCGGGCAACGTTTTCACCGCCGCTGAGCATATCCGCCGAACCGCTGCTTACCTGATGAGTAACGGTGTTGATTTCGTGGATTGCATTTAAGATTTCGCGGCTGCCTTTTTCCTGCTCCTGCATCGCTTCCATTATGCGTGTACTCATGTGCTTAACCTGATCCGATAAATCAAAAATGACATCGAATTTTTCTTCGGCAACCCGTGCCGCGTCGGACAGAATCTCTATTTCGCCGCTTAATATTTTTAAGGTTTCGGTAATCGATTTACCCTGTGCGCTCGATTCTTCGGCGAGTTTGCGGATTTCGTCGGCAACGACCGCAAAGCCCTTTCCCGCCTCTCCTGCATGGGCGGCTTCGATGGCGGCGTTCATGGCGAGCAGGTTCGTTTGGCTTGCAATATGCTGAATAACATTCGAGGCTTCCAAAAGGCCGCCGGACTCTTCGGCGATTCTTTGCGTAACGGTATTGGACGTTGTAATGGTTTCCCTTCCGTCTGCGGTTGCCGTTGCAAGCGTTTTAATAACGCCATCGGTTTTTTGCAGCGTGTTTGTAATCGAAGATATATTCGATACCATTTGCTCAATCGCCGCAGAAGATTCGGTAACGCTTGCCGCCTGATTTTCGATACTGTCGTTTAACTGTTTTATCACACGGATAATTTTTTCGACGGTTGCCGCAGTTTCTCCGATGCTGGCGGCTTGAGTAAAAATCTGCTGTTTTACTTCGTCAATACTGATATTGATGTTGTTGACCGCTCCGGTGGTATCGTTCATATTGGCTGAAAGCGTTTGTCCCAAACCGCTAAGCTGCTTTGATTCGGCGACGATTTTATTCAACAGATTTGCCGTAACATCCTGAAATTTATTCAATTCGGCCATTAAAAATCCGAATTCGTCCCGACTGATTATCCGTATTTTATCGCTTGTGTAGTCGCCCTTTGCCATTTGCAAAGTAAAATCCAAAGCACTCTTTAGTCTGGATGCCGAACCGTTTGTCTGTAAATATAAATCCGACAATCCGAGAATTATGCCGATACAAACCAGCGGAACGGTTTTTGTTTGAATAACCGCTCTGACAGAGGAGCCGGCATCGACGAGCATAAGGGGCGCAAGCGCTAAAGTAATGGTACCGGTAAAACTGAAAAAGGCGGTAAGAACGGAACGTATTTTAAGCGACATGCCTTTATAGTCGGGGTGCAGGGGAATCGGGTGCAGCCATTTTTCGAAATTCTGAATAAAAAAGACGTAAAAAAACAAAGCGAATAAAAAACAGTTTCCGACTGAAAACATGGAAAGCGCAGTTACCTCGGCAGTGCCGCGGTATTCCGGTGCACACAATAAAATCAATATGTGCGGAATTATAAAGGTGCAGGCGACGGGTATCAGGATGAGTAGACTTTGATACTTTTTCATCGATTTGAGTGCTGTTATATATGCGTCTTCATCGGCGTTGAAGTTCATAAAGATACCGGTAAAACGTTTGTGAAGAACGTATGCGATGGCGAAGGTACATAAAAAGATACATGCCGCCGGAACACTTAAAAATATCTTTTTAAATACTTCAACCGGCAGTATGCCGAAAAGAAGCGTTCCCATGGCGAATGTTATTTGCCAGCCGGTACAAACGAGTGACGAAAAAATAAAAATACGTTTAGGCGGAGTGTCTAAAACGCGTGCATTGTATCCCTGTCCGTTTTCGGACTGCGGGATGAAGTCTCTGATATTTTCCATAAGGATAATTGCTCCCACGAATGATTGAACTGCGGCGCCGTTTATGCGGATAAGCCGTGTGTTACCTTATATTATAGCACAAAAAATGTATTCAAACATATGCCGGCGCATTTTTTTTATGATAAGTATCGGAAGCGTAAAAACAAAAATGCGATTTAAAATCAAAACGGGGCACAGGACACAAGCCGTAAGGTTCGGTCGTTGTTGTCCTTACCCCGTTTTCTTTTGTGCGGACCTTTACATGCAGTACTGTGCGCTACCGTTTTGTAATATCCGCCGTTTGGTTATTTACTTTTTGCGTAAGCTGCGGCATTGGTGCCGGCAATTTTACCGAACACCGCAATATCGGCCATTGCGTTACCGCCCAAACGGTTTGCCCCGTGAACGCCGCCGGTGACTTCACCTGCGGCAAATAAGCCCGGTATGGCATTTCCCGATGTGTTGAGTACATGCGCATCGGTGTCGATGGCAAGACCTCCCATCGTGTGGTGAACGGCGGGGCCTACTTCAACCGCATAAAAAGGAGCTTTTTCGATTTTGCGCGGCATATCCGCACGTCCGAAATCGTCGTCTTTTTTGGAAGCGGCAAAACCGTTATAGCGCTTTACTTCGGCTTCCAACGCATCGGCGGGAATATTCAATGCGCTTGCCAGTTCGGAAAGGCTTGCTCCTTCGGTCAACAATCCTTTTTTTGCATAACTTTCGATGGCTTTAAGGGATTCGCGCACTCCCTGATCGAATACGAGGTAGGCGGTTTTTCCGTTTTGCGCTAAAATCGCCTTGGACATAACATCGCGGGTGGTCATTTCCTGCTCGAAGCGTTTACCGTCGCGGTTAAGCATAATTGCTCCGTTGCCGCGCACCGCTTCGGTAATCATAATATTTTTAACGGGAACCACCGTCGGGTGTGTTTGAATCTGTTCGGGATCGGTCAGCGCCCCGTCGAAGGGTTTAACCCATTCGAATGCGTCTCCCGTTGCACCGGGATGGTTTGTGGTACCGAATCCTTCCAGTTCGGGTTTGTAGGAAGTGATGATTGACGGGTTTGCCCCGAAGCCGCCTGAGGCGATAACAACCGCTTTCGCATTGATCTTTTGCGTTTTTCCCTCGAAAAGAACCGTTACGCCGTCTACTGCGCCGTCTTTTTCTATAAGATCCGTTACTTTCACGTTGTAGTGTATTTCGGCTCCCGCTTTTTCGGCGGCGGCAAGCATCACTTTTACAAAGTGCGGTCCGATTGGGGCGCCCCCTGCCGGACGGTGGGCACGGCTTTTTGTTGCGCCGCCGAGTTTACCCACATCGGATAAATCCATGCCCAAAGAAATGAGCCAGTCGACCGTTGGCGCAGACATTCCCGTAAGCGTGCGCACCAATTCTTCTTTATTCAGATTTTTGCCGCCTTTCATCGTATCGGCGTAGAATTGCTCGTTGGTATCGTCAATGCCTTTTGCTTTTTGCACCGATGTTTCCGATGCGTTTAAGCCGCCGGTTGCATAATTGGTATTGCCGCCGGCAAAGGGCATTTTTTCAAGCACCAAAACGGAAGCTCCCGCCTCCCGTGCCGCAACCGCGGCGGAAAGCCCCGCACCGCCGGAACCTACGATGACGACATCGTAAGTGACCTGTTCCTTACATGCACCGAACATGCTCAGGGCAATAGCCAAGACGAAAAAGAGCGGCATTTTTAATGCCGTACCCGATTTTTTTTGTGTGATCATACATCCTCCAAACAAATTGCGTGTGCGTTCCGTCTGTAGAATGCACGCGCTTGTAGTATTCAACGGAAACTATCCAAAAACCGAAGTTGTCGGATAGCCCCTGCGTTTTACACGGATATTTATACTCCGCTTTGTGCTTCTTGATCTTTTGCTTGTTCAACCGCTTCGTTAAGCGCCTTTATAACGGCCTCGGATGAATAGGTTGCTCCCGATACCGTATCCAAACCGGCGGTTCCTCCGTTTTTAACGGCTTGAGCGATGAGGTCTTCTACGGCAGGTTTGGTAAAATCCGAGTCTTCGCTCGATATCAGTTGTGCCGCTTTGATTTTACCGTTTGCGGCGGTTACTTCCACCGTGATAAGGCCTTTGTACCCTTGCGCGCTTGCCTGCACCGTAACGCCTGCAGTACCGTCGCCGCTCGACAATTCACTGCATACGGTGAATACAAAAATCAGTGATGCGGCTGCAAGTACGTATACGATTGTGCTTATCCGCGATATTTTTTGTTCATTCATACTATGCCTCCGGCGAAGCACTTCGGCTCCGCTGCGTTTTTGAATTATAAAACAGGCGGACGAAAAAAGCAATACGGCGAATGTGTCGCTGGCTATTCGCCGTTTTTCGTCCCGGGCTTCGGGTTTTGCTCGCATAAAACCCGCTTATCTAAAGCTTTTTCTCTTGTACCGGCATGGATGCCGGAAAAACTACATGTAAACACGCCCGAACGGCTACCTACCGCTAATGTTGTAGGTGACCTCTATCCAGCCTTGGAGCGTGTCTCTATCCAACGTTGGAGCGTGCCTCTATCCAACATTGGAGCGTGCCTCTATCCAACATTGGAGCGT
>CAUTRX010000119.1:0-4812 GCA_963540775.1 uncultured Treponema sp.
GCCTTCGAAGGTTCGAATCCTTCTCTCCCCAAAGCCTAATTTCTTGTCATAAGGAATTAGGCTTTATTTTTGCCGTATACCGGAGATGGTGCCGGACAAAAAAGCGGACGCTGTTATGGACGATACATTTTATTCTCAAGGACTGCGGTTTTCATGCGAACGCTGTTCATATTGTTGCCGTATTGAACCGGGCTGTGTTTATCTTTCCGAAAACGATTTGACAAATCTTTGCAAATGGTTTAATTTAAACGAAGCGGAATTTGTACGTTCTTTTTGCCGGGCTGTGTATAATTCGGCAGGGGAAAAAGTGCTCGGCTTAAAAGAAAAGCCGAATTACGATTGCATTTTATGGGATCGCGGCTGTACTGCGTACGGTTCGCGCCCGCTGCAGTGTTCGACTTATCCGTTTTGGCCATTTATCGTTCAAAACCGTGAACGCTGGTATGCCGAAGCGCGAGACTGTCCGGGGATAAATAAAGGTACGCTTCACAGCGCTGAAGAAATCGAAAAGGCGCTTTTGTTGTACCGCCGTAATATCCCGCTCAAATATGCGGAATTACGCCGCGTGTTAAAGGAAACGGAATTATGAAAATACGCTTTTGGGGCGTAAGAGGTTCTATAGCAGCACCGTTGTCGCCGGCACAAATACAATCTAAAATCGCCGCCGCCGTTTCCTCGATTTCGGCGCGCGACATCGAATCGGAAGATGCGCGTCAGGCTTTTATTGCAAATCTTCCCGATTATTTATACGGAACCATCGGCGGCAACACACCGTGTTTGAGTATTGAAACCGAAAAAGGCGATAAAATCATTATAGATGCGGGAACGGGCATACGCTGTTGCGGTAAAGAATATGTACACGAAAAAAATGCAGTGTATCATCTGTTGTTTTCGCATTTCCATTGGGATCATATTCAAGGTTTACCTTTTTTTGATCCCGCGTATAAACCGGATACGGTTTTAAACATCTATTCAAATTATCCCAATATGCGCACTTTTTTCGACGCTCAAATGCAGCCGCCGTATTTTCCGGTTACGATGGAAGCGTTTACAAAACATATTTTTTGGCACGACGTAAAAGACGGTGTGCCGTTTTCCATCGGCGGCATGCAAATTATGACCAAGTCGATGTTTCATCCCGGCGATTCTCATTCCTATCTGTTTGTTGAAAACGGTAAACGTTTTATCTATGCGACCGATGTGGAATTACAGCAAAAAGATTTTGAGCGCACCGATGAAAATGCGGCTTTTTTTGAAAACGCCGACGTGTTGGTGCTTGACGCTCAATACACCGTCGAAGAAACCGCCGAAAAACAAGGGTGGGGACATTCGGCATTTTGTTATGCAATCGATTTTGCGGTATTTTGGAACATACATCATCTGTATTTGTTTCATCATGAGCCGACGTACGATGATAAAAAAGTGTATGCCATTTTAAAATCGGCGCAATGGTATTCCGATTATGTGTGCGCGGGAAAGGTCGTTGTCCATTTGGCTGTTGAAGGAAGGGAAATCGATTTATGAGCACCGGCGCATGCGTGTATCGTTTTTCCGCCGAAGAGATAATGCAGTTGGCTTTGTTTTTGCGCCGGTACGAAGGCGATATTCCGCCGGAATTACAAAATTTTTTTTCGTTTCTCGAATCCGGGGTTTATTCGACCATGACCATTGAAGAAGCTGAAAGGTTTTTTAATGAAAAGTAGTGTACGAAAACTTCTCATTGTGGTCGGCAGTACTTTTGCGATAACCATGCTGTCGGCAGCTTATATCGTTTTTATTTTAACTCCCGCTTCTCATACGGTTTCTTTTTTTTCTTACGACTCCGCAAATGAAACGAGCGAATACCGTATGATTGTTGCACAGGGAGCGACTTTACGCACAGTGGCGCGTAATTTAAAAGACCAGAGTATTATACGTTCCGCAGATATTTTTTATCTGTATGCAAGGTTAAAGCGCGTATTTTTGAAGGCGGGAATTTACAAAGTCCGTTCGGACATGAGTGTTGCCGATATTTGCACGCTTTTAGAGTCGGGAAAGCATGAATATATCAGTGTCGCTTTAAGCGAAGGACTTACAATACATAAAATAGCGCAGATTCTCGAAAAAAATGAAGTAACGGGTGCGGATGAGTTTATAAAAGCGGCTTCATCGCCTTCTTTACTTACGGAATGGCGCATTCCCGCCTTGTCTTTTGAAGGCTATTTATTTCCCGATACCTATAATTTCGATTACAATATGAATGCCGAACGGGTGGTTCGCCTTTTGGTGTCGTCTTTTTTTTCAAAAATCGAACATATTCCCGAATTAAAAAACAAAACTCCCGAAGAATTGCACAAAATCGTTATTTTAGCTTCCATTGTGGAGCGCGAATACCGTTTGGCGGAAGAAGCTCCGCTTATTGCAAGCGTATTTACAAACCGCATAAAAAAAGATATCGGTTTGTATTCGTGTGCAACCGTTGTCTACATTTTAACCGAAATAGAAGGGCGGCCGCATCCCGATATCGTTACAATTAAAGATACAAAAATAGACAATCCGTATAACACATACAAGTGGTCGGGCTTGCCGCCCGGTCCCATTTCGAACCCGGGATTAACCGCTTTACGCGCCGCCGCTTCTCCGCCCGAAACTCCTTACTATTTTTTCAGATTGATTGATTCGGCAAAGGGAAGCCATATTTTTACCGAAAATTTCGAACAACACAAAGAAGCGGCTCCCGTTCCGACAAAAAAGGCGGCGCAATAAACTTATGCGCAAATTTTCGCCGCACACGATAGACGAAATAAATGCACGTACCGATATGGTCGCTTTGGCAGGCGAGTACACGCGGCTTGAAAGGCGCGGCGAAGAATGGTGGGGGTGCTGCCCCTTTCACAATGAAAAAACTCCGTCATTTCATGTAAATGCCGAGCGGAAAATGTATCATTGTTTCGGCTGCGGTGTCGGCGGCGGTCTTATTAATTTTTACATGGAAATGGAAAAAGTAGGATTCGCCGATGCCGTGCATTTTTTAGCAAAAAAATGCGGTGCCGAAATCATCTACGACGACGGTTTTTCCGGCGAAGTGCAAAATGAAGCCGAAAACAAAAAAGAGCAATATATCGATCTGTATAAGCGCGTCAGCGGCACCTATCATTTTTTTTTAACTTCCTCCGACATGGGAAAACCCGTTCTCGAATATCTTAAAAAACGCGGCGTTACGGAAGAAAGTATTGCGGAGTTTCAATTGGGATTTTCTCCGGCCGACCGCTATTGGCTTAAGAATTTTCTAAAATCGAAAAATTACAGCGCCGCTTTTCTTGAAGGTTCGGGATTGTTTTCAAAAAAATATCCGGATATGTCCTTTTTTTCAAACAGACTGATGTTTCCCATTTGCGACAGGCGCGGCCGTGTCGTCGCGTTCGGCGCGCGGCTTTTGGAAGGAGACGGGCCGAAGTACATCAATTCGGGCGACCTTGTGCAATATAAAAAGGGCGAAACCTTATACGCTTTTAATCTTGCAAAACAGCATATCCGCACTAAAAAAGCGGTTATCATATGTGAAGGGTATATGGACGTCATCGCATACCATCAAGCAGGTTTTAAACATGCGGTCGCCCCCTTGGGGACTGCACTGACACAGGAGCAAATACACATGCTGCGTTCCTTTGCCGATACTTTTTACCTATCCTTTGACACGGACGAGGCGGGACAAAAAGCCGCATACAAGGCAATACTTTTGTGCCGGAAAAACGATATTTCCGTAAAAATTATCGTGATGGAAGGCGGCAAAGATCCTGCCGAAATTCTGTTAAAATCGGGTGTGCAGGAATTGACAAAATATGTCGAGCATGCTATATTAGACAATGATTTTTTGTTATCAACTCTGATGCGTCAATACCCGGCACATACGCCCGAAGGCAAAACAAAAATCTGTGTAGCCTATTTTCCGTATTTAGACGCCCTGCAGTCCGATATACACAGGGAATCATGTTTTGAACATTTATGTCAAGCGTTGCAATTAAAGCCGGAATCGGTAAGAGCCGATTATGCAAACAGAAAATCGGTGCGTGGAAAATCGGAACAGGGGGAAACGGAGCGGAAAATAAACGAAAGTTTTAAACTCAATGCCGAAATGCGTTCCGTACTTGCCGTTATTGCCAATCCCGATTATTTTTCCATAATGCGCTCTTCTCTTACTGCCGATGATTTTGATGACGCTACGGCACGGGATATGTTTATTACATTGGAAGAGTGTTTTCGAGAAGATGCAGTCAGTTCGGACAGTATATTGCAGCGCTGCAGCGGCGAAGTACGCGCAATGGTAGCCAAGGCGGTTACATCGGGTGAATTTGCCCTCAACTGCCGCCAAGCGGTGGACGACAGTATACGTTTAATCCGTAAAAACAGTTTGGAACGTAAGCGTGATCATCTCGGCAATAAAATCCGCAGTTTGGAAGGCGGATTTGCCGGCAGCGCTCACGAACTCGATGCTCTTGTTAATGAAAAAATGAACATAGATTTTGAATTACAACAATTAAAGGGTGTATAGTTATGACGGAGCAAAATCAGGAGTTGGATCCTGCAGTCGTAAAACTTATCGAGCACGCAAAAATAAAACAAATAATAACATGGGAAGAGGTTACCGATTTTCTTCCGCAAGAATTGATTATTTCCGAGCGCATGGAAGAAATACTTGTGCTTTTGGAAAAAAACAATATTCAGCTTATTGAAGAGGAGCCCGGTGCCGACGAAGATCCTGAGCAGCTTATTGAAGAAGACGCCGTTACCGATGAAATCAAAATAGATGAAAGTAAACGCAAGCATTTGGTG
>CAUTRX010000120.1:0-4793 GCA_963540775.1 uncultured Treponema sp.
ACTCGTTAAACCGACGGGCATTATGGGAAAAAAAGTACGGGAGAAAGTGTGATGATCAAAAATACCGATTTTCTGAAAAACGCTTTTATTCCCGCCGCTTTCGCTCTTGGGCTGCTTTTGCTTCCGGCTCTTCTGATACGGACGGCGCTTATAGATGCGTACACGACACAGATACTGACGCTCGGCGGTGTCAATGCAATTATGGCGGTAAGCGTCAACATTATTTGCGGCATTACCGGACAGCTGTCGCTCGGACAAGCCGGCTTTATGGCAATCGGTGCATATTCAGCAATCATTTTAACCGAAAACGCCGGACTGCCGCTTCCCGTGAGCATTGTATTGGCCGGTTTTATCGCCGCTTGCGCCGGTTTTGTTATCGGTTTTCCGACGCTTAAACTCACCGGAGACTATCTTGCGATTGTAACGCTCGGTTTCGGCGAAATTATCCGCGTGTTTTTAATCAATTTTAAGAGTATTACCGGCGGTGCGACCGGTAAACGGTTTAGTGCTCCTGCGGCGATTTTGCTGTCGCTGACGCCGCTTTTTTCGTGGCTGCTAATTATCGGATCGTTGATTGTTATCATCATTTTGCTGCGGAATTTGGTGCGTTCAACTTACGGACGAGCGATTTTAGCCGTACGCGAAGACGAGATTGCCGCCCGTTCAAGCGGTATCGCCGTGTTCCGCTATAAGATGGCGGGTTTTGTCATCGCTTCTTTTGTTGCCGGTATCGGCGGTGCCCTGTATGCCCCCTTTATCGGGTTTATAAAACCCGACCTTGCCTCGTTTAACCGCAGTATCGATTACTTGATTTTTGTTGTTCTCGGCGGCATGGGCTCGGTTACCGGTTCGGTCATTGCTTCTTTTGTGCTGACTTTTTTGCAGGAATTTTTGCGCTTTTTAAAAGATTTCCGCTTATTGATTTACCCGCTGATTTTAATTTTTGTTATGCTGTTTCGGCCGCAAGGACTTTTGGGTATGAAAGAACTGTCTTTTATAAAACTCGGTCATGCTTTATACACCGGAAGTCTGCGGTTCATCGGCCGCTTACGCGGCACTCCGATAAGCTGTTCCGCCGATTTGCGCCGGCATTGTCCGCTGTGCCGCTTTACAAAAAAACATATAAAAAAAGGAAGCGGCGATGCGGACTGAAAAACTTTTAATGCAGGTAAACGATATTTCGATGGTGTTCGGCGGCTTATGCGCGGTGAATAATTTTTCGTGTGTGGTGCATAAAGGGGAACTGATCGGCTTAATCGGGCCGAACGGAGCGGGAAAAACAACCGTTTTTAACATGCTTTCCGGCATTTACACACCGACCGAAGGCAGCATCGATTTTTGGGACAAAAAAAGAAAGGTGCACAGCGCAGAAAGAATGTCCGGCGACAAGTTGAACCGTATCGGCATCGCGCGTACTTTTCAAAATATCCGCTTGTTCGGCAATTTGAGCGTCGAAGACAATATCCTTGTCGCGTTACACGCAAAACGCAAAGTGCACCCGCTCGACGTTTTGCTGCGTACGCGGCGCTTTTATAAAGACGAACAGCGTATGCGCGAAAAAGCCGACGATGTTTTGCGCTTGTTTAAAATAGCCGAAAAAAAGGACGAGCTTGCAAAAAATCTTCCGTACGGTGAACAGCGCAAGCTCGAAATATGCCGCGCATTGGTAGCAAAACCGCAGCTTTTGCTGCTGGACGAACCGGCTGCGGGCATGAATCCGCAGGAAACGGCGGAACTTATGGATTTAATCGCCTTTATCCGTAAGGAATTCGACGTTACAATTTTATTGATTGAACACGACATGAATTTGGTTATGGGTATCTGCGAGCGCCTTATCGTGCTCGATTACGGGCGCATTATTGCCGAAGGCGCGCCCGAAGCCGTTCAAAAAAATCCGGCGGTGATAAATGCCTATTTGGGCGGGGAGGCCGTTCATGCTTAAAGTAACCGACTTGACCGTGCATTACGGCGCGATAAAGGCTTTGCACGGCATTTCTTTTTCGGTCGAAGAGGGCGAAATTATTTCGCTTATCGGATCAAACGGGGCGGGAAAAACAACGTCGCTTCATGCGCTGTCGAATATTGTAAAAAAGACAAGCGGCACTGTTTTTTTTGAAGGTGAAGATATAACCCACTTGTCTCCGGACGCGATTGTGCGTACCGGTCTCGTTCATGTGCCGGAAGGAAGGCGCGTTTTTGCAAATATGAGCGTAGCCGAAAATCTCGAACTCGGCGCCTTCACGCGCAAAGACCGTGCCGGAATAAAAAGTGACACGGAAAGAGTATTCGCGTTTTTTCCGCGTTTGAAAGAACGTTTTCGCCAGCCGAGCGGCACGCTTTCCGGCGGAGAACAGCAAATGCTTGCCATCGGCCGTGCGTTAATGTCGCGCCCCAAACTGCTACTTTTGGATGAACCGTCTATGGGGCTGGCGCCCATTTTGGTCGATGAGATATTTTCAATTATCAGCGAAATAAATGCCGAAGGAACGACGGTTTTATTGGTCGAGCAAAACGCATTTAAGGCCTTGAATATTGCGCACAGAGCGTATATTCTGGAAACGGGTTCCGTTGTAAAAACCGCGCCCGCCGCCGAACTGATAGAAGACGAAAGTGTAAAAAAAGCCTATTTGGGCGGATAAATGCATTCAGTGTATAAAAACCAAAAAACAAGCCGCACCGCGGACGAATCGAGTTGTGTAAGGAGGTTGTATGATTGTTGCCGATGTGATGACAAAAAATCCGGTATATATAACGCCGGATATGCCGGTGAATGACATTAAAGCTCTTATGACAAAAGAGGGTGTAAGTAAGCTGCCGGTTTTGGACAAAAACGATAATTTAATCGGAATTGTTACAAAAAAAGATTTATTAAAAGCCGCCCCTTCTTCGGCTACCACTTTGGATATGTACGAGATAAGCTATTTGCTTTCCAAATTAAAAGCCGAAAAAATCATGGAAAAGAACGTCAGTGTCGTGCAGGAAACCGAAGTCGTCGAAGAAGCTGCGCGCATTATCGCTGACAAAGATATAAGCTGCCTTCCCGTTATGCGCGGCAATTTGCTTACAGGCATTATAACCGAAAAAGATTTATTCCGTACCTTTGTTGATTTGTTCGGTGCGCGCCATAAAGGAGTACGCGCTTTTTTTTCACTGGACGAAAAACCGGGGCAGCTGGCGCGCCTTGCCAAAGCCATCGCGGATTTGAACGGAAACATTGTTGCGCTTGTTACCGCCGAAGGCGAGGACATTAAGCATCGGCGCTGTACGGTAAAAGTGTCGGGCTTGGAAAAGGAAGAGCTCTTAAAAATATTGCAGGAAACGGGTGCCGTAGCTGCGGATATCCGCTGACTTCTGCTGTAACCGTAAAAATACGGAAAATATAAGAGTTTTTACGGTTATAACCGCAAAACTGTTGTCTTTTTGCAGGTTTTGCGGTATTGTTTTATCCGAGGTGCTGCCGTGATTGAAAGACCCTTATATACGGATAAAATAATAAAATATATAGATACACCCTTTGTCAAAATTCTTACTGGAATAAGGCGTTGCGGAAAATCCACCGTTTTGAATATGCTGCGCCGAAAACTCATGACGGAACGCGGTATTCCCGACCAACGGATTGTGAGCTTGCGGTTCGATTCGCCGCAGTACGAGCATGAGACAGCTCGATCAATGTTTGAGATAATGCGGCACAAGCTTTCGGGCGAGGGCAAAACCTATCTGTTTTTGGATGAAGTACAGGAAATAGACGGATGGGAAAAAGCCGTCAATTCACTTGCGTCCGATTACGATGTAGACATTTACGTAACCGGTTCCAATTCGCGTATGATGTCCTCCGAAATAGCGACGTATTTGACGGGACGGTATATAAGCTTTCGGATTTTTACCCTGTCTTTCGCCGAATATTTGCGTTTTAAATCGGAATACGTCCAACCGGACGATCCTAAGCGGGAGCTTGCACAGTATATTCGTTTGGGCGGTTTTCCCGCGACACATTTAAGGCCGTATTCTCAAGATGAAGTGTATACGATTGTGCGCGATATTTATAATTCCGTGATTTTTTCGGATATTGTAAAACGGAATAAAATACGCCGCCTTGATCAATTGGAAAGGGTGGTAAAATTCGTGTTTCAAAATACGGGGAACACTTTTTCGGCAAAATCGATATGCGATTATTTAAAGTCGGAACACAGAAAGATAGATAACGAAACCGTATACGGTTATTTGCAAAATCTGGAAAAGGCTTATGTGCTGCACCGCTGTTCCCGCTACGATGTACAAGGCAAAGAATTGCTTAAAACGCAGGAAAAGTTTTATGCGGCGGACACCGCCCTGCGTCACAGTGTGTCAGGTTATAACGCCGACAGCGCCGCTTCATCTCTCGAAAACGTCGTTTATTTGGAATTGTGCCGCAGGGGGTATTCGGTTTATGTCGGAAAAACGCGGACGGGAGAAATCGATTTTGCGGCACAGCGGCAAAACGAAAAACTGTATGTACAGGTCACGCAGGAAATAGGTTCACAAAAAACGGAAGAGCGCGAGTACGGGCGCTTGTTGGATATACACGATAATTATCCGAAGTATGTTTTGCGTACCGATGACTTTGCCGGCGGAAACTACGAGGGTATTAAAACAATGCACGCCGCCGATTTTTTATTGAGCACGGAGTTTTAGGACGGGATAATTTTTACCCTTGTCAACTCCGCCTGCCTGTGCTATACTCTTATTATGAAGGCTGCACGGCAGACGGGAGTTTACCGACTTTCGTACAAAAATTGCATTTTTCCGAAAAAAGC
>CAUTRX010000121.1:0-4790 GCA_963540775.1 uncultured Treponema sp.
CCGGAGCATTGATTTCCGCATATATTTCCATTGTCGCCCGCTTACAATACGACGCGCAGCCGGCCGCAGTACTCGGCATTGCACTGTTTTTGTATTGGCTGTGGCGCAAAGAAACGAAATACAACTTGACGCTTTTTGCCCACGCCGTTTTGATTGCCGGATTGTATATGGTTTCCGGCGCGCTGGAAACAGGATACCGCGAAAGTAAAACGGCATTGCATTTCGGCGCACAAACCGCACTGTACTTTGCTCCTATGGCGGCATCGATTTTTTTGCAAAAAAGCCGGCTCAAAAAAATCTTTCAAACCCTTGTTTTTCAAATATACGTGTGTATAGCCGCACTCGCCGTGACTACAAAAGCATCGAGCTTCAACGGTGACGAAACCTTTTTGCTGTATGCGTTGACTTTAACGGTTTTGTTCGCAGTGTACTCCCTTTTGCACTATATAAACAAAAACCTGTTTTATGAACAAAGTCTGTATGTCGCCCCGATTTTAATAGGACTTTGTACGGCCGCCTACTCCGTTGCCGTAAACATGTGGCAGCACCAAGAACACGCTGCTCCCGTACTGCTGCAATGCGGTATTGCGGGGGCACTGGCCGGTTTTTCGTTCTTTAAAGGACAGCATGAAAAACTGCGCTTTGCAAACCGGCTCAGCTGTTATCTTATTGTTTTAAAAGTGTGCTTAGTCGACTTTACCGATTTTTCATACGGGTTCCACGTTTCGATTCTTTTGGCCGCCGTGCCGATTATACTTACGGATCTTTTTTATCCGAACAATCTGCATGCGGTTACCCTGACTAAAAAAATAAGCAAACTCTCCCTGTGTGTGCTCATCGTCATATACTACGCCGTATACGTATTCGAAAAAGAAAGCGGCAGCGCAATAAAAATCGGCACACTGGCCGTAAACCTGTGCAACGGTCTTGTCTTTATAAAAATCGTGCACGGTTTTAAGCCTCCGCGGGCCTGGCTGTTTGCCGCCGTAAGCGCCGTTTTCATTTTTTTCAGCACCACCGAAGTGTACATGCCGCTTAAAAACGGCGGTCTTTTAACCATGTTGTGGGCATTATACGCTATTATCTGTTTTATATACTTTTTGAAAAAGGGCGCCCGCAATTTTGTGTACACATCTTTGGTGTTCATTGTTATTGTAGCGGCAAAACTGATTTTTATTGATTTGCATTCGATCAGCGTTTTGTCTAAAGCGATTACGTCCTCCATCTTCGGAGCCGCATTGCTTGCCCTCAGCTATGCCGTACAGCCGCTGCTGAAAAGATTTGCGGTGCAATCGAAATAAATAAAACGGTTGCACCCCGGCCGAACAGGCTGCCGTGTGAGCGCTTCACACCCATAAGGGTGAGCACTTCACACCTATAAGTGTGAACACCTCACACCTATAAGGGTGAGCACCTCACACCTATAAGTGTGAACACCTCACACCTATAAGTGTGAACAGCCTACACACATAGGTGTGAACACCCTACACCTATAAGTGTGAGCACCTCACACCCATAAGTGTGAACACCCTACACCTATGTGTGTAGGCTCCCTACACCTATGCGTGTAGGCTCCGGGATATTACCCGTGAAAAGTCACCGCCCGCAGTGTCCGTTATCCAATTCAAAGCCGTATACTTATTTCGCCCGAAAGCAATTCCCGCACATTTCCGGCAAGGTCTTTTACAACAAGGTGCGCTTCGTCGGTAATGTCCGTTACGGTTGCCTCATAGCTTTCGGCAGCCGAAATAACCCTTACGCGCTTTCCCATAGCCAAAGAACGGCGTTTGTACTCGTCCATCAAACTGCATCGCGCGCATGTTCCGTGTCTGCTTTTTCCGCTGAACGCTTCGATTATGTGCGAAATGATTAAAGCGGCAAGCGCATTTCTGTCTACGGCTTCGGCGGCGTTTTCGCTCAAACTGCCGGCAATATCCTGCAATTCGGCGGGAAAACCTTCGCGCGCTTTATACACGTTTATGCCGACCCCCGTAATCACCGCGTCGATTTCTTTTTCGCGGATAAAGCCTTCGGTTAAAATACCGCACACCTTTTTCCCGTTTATCAACACATCGTTTACCCATTTTATGCCGCTTTGAATGCCCGCGTCGCTTAATGCACGGCAAACGGAAACGGCGGCAAATGCGGTTAATAAAGCGGTATCCGCACCGCCGCCGTCATTAGCACCGCATTCGGGTTTATATATCAAACTCAAATAAATACCGCTTTCGGCCGGAGAAAAAAAACTCCGCCCCAACCGTCCGCGTCCGGCACTTTGATGTTCGGCAATTAAAACCGTCCCGTGAAGCGCGTCTGACGATACGGCTTGTGTCAAGCGCCGTTTTGCTTCGGTGTTGGTGGAATCGATTGTTTTAAACACTTCAATTTTGCCGCCGCACACCGATCGGGCAAAGGGCGACAACCGCTTTTTTATATGCGGAACACTCAAAATTCCGCCTGATGTATGCTGAACGGACATTGCAAACCTGATTATGCGGGCGGTGCACCCAAATGAAAACACGAATCGGCTGCCAGCGTAACAATAATGCCGGAACCGTTTTTTTCAAAACAAGGCAGCTTTTTTACCGCATCGCAGATACCGGCGGCCGCTTCGGTTTCGGTAACGATGAGTACCGCTTCCTTTTCCCGAATAATCTCTATACCGAAAAAGTTCATATCCTGTTCGGTTCCCGTGCCCTTTGCGTCGATAATCGTACCGCCGGGCGCTCCGGCTTTTCTTGCCGCCTGCATAACCGTTTCTCCGTAACCGGAATTTACGATAATGCAAATCAGCGTATGCGCCGTTTTTTGTGCCATATGGTTGTTCTCCGTTAGAATGGTAAATCAATAACCCCGACGCAAGCGTCGAGGTATTAAACCCTCCGCACGAATAAAATGCCGCAGCAATCGGTATGTTCCGATGCCCGGCATTCCCACAAAGAGCGGGCGGAATCGATGGTCTTTTCGTGCGATAAAAAACCGACTATCGTTTTTTTTGTCGAACCGATACCCGGCCGCTGCAGTACGGCAGGCCCCGCGGTTCCTCTGCCCGAAAAGGTAATCAGCCCGCCCAACCCTGCCGAACGCGCCGCTTCGATAAAAAGCGCGCCGACCTGTTCAAAAACACGGTTATCGAACAGGTCTATTGTTCGGGGATAACGGCTGCCGCAAGTTTTTTCATTGCGTTACCGTTTACAATAACTCGAACATCCGCGCAACCAAAGATGCACTTATGTGTGCCGCCAGTTCTTCTTCGTACACTTCGCCCGTATTTTCCGCCATATCCGAAATTGAACGGATTATAACAAACGGCGTATGATTAAGCGTGCAAACCTGCGCAACGGCGGCGCCTTCCATTTCTACACAGACGGGATCGCACAAAGCTTTAATCTGCGCTTTGCGCTCCGCACTGTTCACAAATACGTCTCCCGAAGCGATGCGTCCTTCCGTCAATTTTGACGAAAACGAGCATTGTTCCCACGCGCGTTTTGTGCAATCGATCAAAAAAGAATCCGCTTTAAAAGAGACGGTTCCCATGCCGGGTATTTCACAGGGTTTGTAATTAAAGCCCGTTGCGTCAAAATCGTGATGAACCGCATCGGAAGATACGACAACATCAAAGACGTGTAAACCGCTTTGCAAACCGCCGGCAATGCCCGTATTGATAATATGCGTTACCTCAAAGTCGCCGATCAACATAGCGGTGCACATTGCCGCGTTTACTTTTCCGACTCCGCACTGAACGACAACCGCCGGAACGTTCCGTATAGTACCCTCGTAAAATACCAGAGTGCTTTTTTTTACCGTGCGAACGTTGTCAATCGTTTTTCTTAAGGACGCGACTTCGACACCCATTGCACCGATAACACCTATTTTCATCCTATCTCCTTCAGTTTTAAGTACTTTACAAAAAACCACAAAAAAAAGCAAAAAATCGCATAAAATGCAAAATATGTATTGACACTTTTTGAGTTATTTTGTATATTCACTTTAGCAGCAACAATCATAAAAAGGGTCGCTTTTCCTCCTCCTTTAGCGGCCCTTTTTTCATTTTAAATCAAATCAGTTTTTTCTGCAAGAGCGAACCGCCGTATTTCGGCCGCGGCAGACGGTCTTCCCGCCCTGTGTGAACCGCTTTCTCGTACTGAGAAAGTGCGGAAGCCTTTTTACGAACCTCTCGTAACGGACGCTACGAATCTCTCGTAGCCGGCGATACGAGTTCTTAGTAACGTCCGATATGAACCGTTAGTAACGGACGCTACGAGCTCTTAGTAACGTCCGTTACTAAATCCCGCTCTTTTCCTCTAAGGAGTTTTAGCGGTACACGGAAGCCTCCGTACCAAACTTGACGGATTACGTACCTTTTACTATAATTTTGCAAAGGCAATGCCCTTCAATCTTTTAACGGGGGAGGCATATATGACATATGCACAGAATTTAACAAAGGCTGCCGTATGTACGGCCGTATCGGTGTTTTTACTCATGTGTTTGAACGCCTGTTTTACCATGAATACGATAACGGGTAACGGAAAAGTTCAAACAAAAAGCTTTCCGCTTAGCGACTTTGATTCCGTGTCTTTAAGCGGCGGATGGACGGCCGAAGTAGTGCACGGCAAAGACTATACCGTAGAAATCAGCCTTGACGGCAACCTGTTCGACTATTTGGACGTGTATGTTTTAGGAAAAACGCTGCACATAGCGCCGAAAGCGGGATACCATTTTAACGATTCCGCCCACAAGGTTTTTATTACCATGCCCGCCCTGGCCGAACTGAACGGTTCCGGCGCAAT
>CAUTRX010000122.1:0-4737 GCA_963540775.1 uncultured Treponema sp.
AGCCTCTGTATTAAAAATGATAGCGGACAGTCAGTCCTATGTCGTGAATAATTCCCGTATAATTGTATTTTTCCTCTTTGTACCACTGAGGCAAAATATAAACCCCCGTATGCAAACCGAACGACCACGCATGATTGTAACGGAAAAACGCGGCCGCATTCGGATGCACCGCCAAGCCGAAGTAGGTACGGTCAAGATAATTTTCAAAAGCACCGCCGATACCGAGCGACAGAGGGAATTCGAATTTCCATACGGAAAATTGCCAGCCGGCCCGAAATAAAATCGGCACAAAATAGAAAACGTTTTTACCGATTGTCTGCGAATAGCCGAAGCTCACATCACCGCCGAGGGTCAAATTTTTAAAAACAAACCGCTGATACCCCAAGGTTCCCGAGCCGCCTATTACCAGATTTTTAAAAGGCCGGTAAGGTATATCGACGCTCAATTTTAAAATCATGTATTGATCGCCGACTTGATTTGTTTTGTAAACGACATCGCTTTGAATGCCGGAATCGTCTTGATTGTCGGCCGCCTGTTCGTTCTCCGAAACTTCGCTTTCAAACTCATCGGTAATGGCGGCAACGGTTTCCGTGTCTTCGCCCGCCGGTTCCGTTTGAGAAAATGCGGGCAAAATCAATAAAAGCATCATACTTATTGCCAATAAACGTTTCATACAACTCCAAAAACGAACGGGCATTTTGCCCGTCCTATAGAAATAAAACCTTAAAACGGATATAGTGATTATACTCCGTTTCGGACATGCATGTCCATTATGCTAAACAAAATTCATAAGGAATGAGTTACATGAGTGCGCTGATAATAGACGGCTTTGCGCTTGCGCAAAAAATACGCAGCCGGATTGCCCGTGAAGTTTCCAATTTAACCCGGCGCGGCTGTCGGCCCTGTCTTGCGGTCGTGCTTGCAGGAGAAAATCCTGCAAGTCTTTCGTATGTGAGCGCAAAAAAGAAAGCGCTTGCCGAAGCGGGCATGACCGACAAGTCGATTTATTTAAATGAAACGGTAAGCGAGGTTGAACTTTTATCCGTCATTGACAGCTTGAACCGCGATAAAAACGTTCACGGCATTTTGGTGCAGCTTCCCCTACCCGCTCACATCGACACGCAAAAAGTGATTGCCGCCGTCGCCCCCGAAAAAGATGCGGACGGCTTTCATCCCGTAAATGCGGGAAACCTGCTAATCGGGAACAAAGGATTTGTTCCCTGTACACCGTACGGTATTACGTTTATGCTTAAAGAACTGCATATTCCCACCGACGGCGCACATGCGGTGATTGTCGGACGTTCCAACATTGTCGGAAAACCGCTTGCCGTGCTTTTGGCGCGCAAAGACATAAACGCAACCGTTACGCTCTGTCATACGGGTACTAAAAATCTTGCCGATTTTACCCGCAGTGCCGACATTTTGATTGCCGCAGCGGGAAAACCGCACACAATCAGCGCCGATATGATAAAGCCGGGAGCCGCGGTTATAGATGTCGGCGTAAACCGTATTCCCGATGCCGAAAAAAAAAGCGGGTTCCGGCTGATCGGAGATGTGGATTTTCAGGAAGCACTGAATGTCGCCAGCTACATTACGCCCGTACCGAAGGGGGTAGGCCCGATGACAATCGCCATGCTGCTGCAAAATACGCTGCACGCCGCACGCGGAGCCGTATGTGATTGATGTGCAAAATCAAAAAGACGGGCGCGGCATTCCTTTGCAAAAAGTCGGCATAAAAGGGTTGCAGTATCCGGTGTGGGTGTCCGAGTGTACCGAAACCGTGCAGCATACCCATGCAAGTGCCGATTTGTTTGTCAGCCTTTGCCCGCACGTTAGGGGAACGCATATGAGCCGCTTTGTAGAAATATTCCGCGAATATGCACACGATTTTTCACCGCAGAATTTTGTAACAATGCTTGAAAAAATCAGAGTGAGTTTGAATGCCGAACGTTCTTTCGGTCTTGTGTCTTTTCCGTTTTTTATGGAAAAAGAAGCCCCCGCTTCAGCCCAAAGAGCAATGATGCGTTACGAGTGCGCTTACGAAGGCACGGCCGGAGAACAGGATAAAAGGCTGTTTTTTTCGGTTGCGGTACCGGTAACCACCGTTTGCCCCTGTTCCAAGGCGATAAGCACACACGGCGCTCACAACCAGCGCGGAACGGTGCGCATACGGGTATGCACAAACGGGGCGTTTCGGATTGAAGATATTATTCGCTTGGCCGAAAAAGCGGCGTCGGCGGAAGTGTACTCGCTTTTAAAGCGCGCGGACGAGAAGTTTGTAACCGAACACGCATATGAAAATCCGCGCTTTGTCGAAGATGTGGTGCGTGAAGTATATGCCGCTCTTAAACGTTTTTCGGTAAAACCGCCGTTCAGTTCGTTTACGGTTGAAGCCGAAAACTTTGAAAGCATTCATAATCACAACGCATATGCCTGTGCCGAATATACGGCCGGTTTATAACTTGCGCACACGGCGGGAAAATACAATCAGTCGCTGCATATATTTTTTTCGCGCACAAGCGGCATACTCATACAGCGCGGGCCGCCGCGTCCGCGCGACAGTTCCGAATCGGGAATGCGGCACAGTTTTACGCCCGCTTTGTCAAGCAATTCGTTCGTTACTTCATTGCGGCTGTACACAACCGCCGTACCGGGGGCAAGGCACAAAGTGTTTGAACCGTCATTCCACTGCTCCCTATCGGCAATAATCCTGTTGCCGCCGCCGCAAAGCACTAAACGGACGGAATCGGCTTCCATGTACCGCGCCAAAACATGCTCCAAAGAACCTTCGGCTTTTCGGATGGTCAATTCAACATCATCTGCGGAAACTGCGGCAATGCCGCCTTTTTTTGCACGTATTTCAAATACTTCCAAAGCGCTCAATATGCCAGGATGGACAACAAAAAGATCGGTGTCGACTTGGGTGAATACGGTATCCAAATGCATAAAAGCGCGTTTTGCCGGAATTGTAAAAGCGAGCACCGTGTCAATGGAACCGTCTTTGTCCGCAAACAGGCTGCGCGCCAAGCTTTCAACCGCGTCGGCACAGGTACGCTCGGAGACACCGACGGCTATCACCGTATCGGTAAGGTTTGTAATGTCGCCGCCTTCAATATGAAGCGGGTCATCGCGGCCGTAACAGCGTTTTACGCGGCCTTTAAAATCAGGATGATACGAAAAGATATAGTCGGCATACAGGGTTTCGCGCCGGCGTGTTGCCGAATACATGCTGTTTATGCACAAATGCCCGCCGATAACCACAGTCGTATCGCGTGTAAAGTACAGATTCGGCATGGGGTCTATAACAAGCTTGTCATCTTGTGCCCCATAATTTTTAAAAAGCGCATGTTCGGAAAAAGCATTTTCAAGAAACCGGCAGGCGCCTGAGGACAATTCATTCAGAGTAATGCCCTCCATCGTTTTTAAAACGAGTTCTTTTTCGGAAGAGATATTCATCAATACATTGAATACGTGAGGCCGGTATTTTTGTGCAGGCGCGCCCGCTTCACGGATATATTGTTCTATAAAGCGCCGCTTTATGTCTTCGGATTGCGCAATTGCTTCGGCGGCAAGATCTTCGAGGTAAACAACTTCGGCACCGTTTTGCCTAAGCACGGCGGCAAATTCATCGTGTTCGCGCTGCGCGGCCGCCAAATAGGGTATGTCGTCAAAAAGCAAATGCTCAAGACTTTCGGGTGTCAAATTCAACAATTCCCTGCCGGGACGGTGCAGCAGCACTTTTTTTAAGGGGTTGATTTCACTGTTTACGCATATTGCAGACACGGCCGCCCCCCGCTCACATCACTTCGAGGAAGGGTACCATGATTAAGTGCAGCGTGTTTTTCAGCACGGTTAAAACAGCATGCGCCAAACTAAGGCGGGCTGCCGCAAGGCTACTGTCGCCGGCGCTTACAATCGGGCAGTCGTGATAAAATTTGCTGAACGCTTTGGCGATATCGTATGCATAGCCTGCAATCAAAGCCGAATCGAGCGACTCGGCGGATTTTTCCAATACACGCGGAAAAAAAGCGATGAGCTTTATCAAATCCCATTCGGCTTCGTTTTGCAAAAGAGCGCAGGCTTTTTGAAAGTCGTCCGTACTCATTCGATGGGCGGGCTGTAAGCATTCCTTTTCCGCTTTGGCAAGGACGGAGCAAATGCGCGCGCCCATGTACTGAAGATAGGGGCCCGTGTTCCCGTTAAAAGACAGGGATTCTTTGGGGTTAAAAATCATATCTTTAAGCGGCGACACTTGCAGCAAAAAATAATGCACGGCCGCAAGGGCTACTTTTTCGGCAACCTCTTCAGGATTTCCGACAGCCTCTTGCCTGCCCTTTGCCGTAATTTCTTTGAGCGCTTCGTCGCGCAAAGAGTTCAATAAGTCGTCGGCATCCACAACCGTACCTTCGCGGCTTTTCATCTTGCCTTCTGGCAAATTGACCATACCGTAGGCCAAATGATAAAGCTTTGTATGCCAATCATAGCCGAGTTTTTTCATTATATAAAAGAGGACTTTAAAGTGATAAATCTGTTCGCTTGCGACGACATAAACGAGCCTATCGAATGCCCATTCGGCGTGGCGATTTATAGCCAGCCCTATGTCCTGCGTTATGTAAACGGTGGTGCCGTCTTTTCGCAAAAGCACTTTTTTATCCAAATTGATTTCGGCAAGGTCGACCCATACGGCACCTTCGGCGTCTTTGTAAAAAATACCCTGCTCCAGGCCGCGCAAAATCT
>CAUTRX010000123.1:0-4697 GCA_963540775.1 uncultured Treponema sp.
GAGGAAATTCCTGATACTCACCATCAACCAAGACAATTGGGATATTGTATCGTTCCAATTTATTTATGATTTCTCTATTTATTGCAAAATAATTTTTTGTGAGTTCCATAGGGGTAAACAGAATGCCATCAACTTTTTGTTCAATATAAAAGTTTATCATTTGTTCCATTTGTGTACCGGTAATATCAGCTCCATCAAATTTTTTTTACCTGCATCGGAGGGGCGTAAAAAAGTTCCAACCCCGCTTTCTTATATACTTTTTGTAATTTTTTTCGCATGTTTATTTGTATTTTACGCAACCTTCTCTTTTTTACAAAGTTTCTCTTGACAGTTTTAATATTCCGGTGTACTATTTTACTATAACACTAAAGCAGGGAAAAAGAAATGATATGAACGAGTTTAACAGCGCGGCGCCCATTTATCTGCAAATAACAGATGCAATTAAACGTTCCATTCTTGCAGGAGAATTGAAACCGGGGGAGCAGTTACCTTCGGTGCGGCAGACAGCCGAAGATATGAAGGTAAATCCCAACACGGTTATCCGCTCCTATGCGGAACTTGAACGCGAAGGCATTGCCGAAAAAAGACGGGGCATGGGCACCTTTATTACTGAAAACGGGACGGTTATAGACGGAGTCCGCAAAGATGTGTCGTGTTCTCTCGTGAGCGATTTTGTGCGCAATATGAGCGAGTGCGGTTTTTCATCGGCGGATATTATTGCCCTTGTACAAAAACATATCGACATGCAAATGGAGTCAACAGCCTCACCGCAGATTCGAAGCGAGGCTTCAAACGGCGGTGAGACAGGTTGTTTTTAAAAGGCATTGCAGTCGGATTCAATCCCTTCATTGCGACGCAAGGAACATCGGGGCATTGAACCTTCCGCACGGAATAAAGACAGGAGAATATAATGGAAACGATATTACAAGCGGAAAACGTGAGCAAACGGTTTTTCAAAAAACAAGCATTGCGCGGCATAAATCTTGAACTGAAGGCGGGGTGCATTTTAGGTCTTATGGGGCCGAACGGCAGCGGTAAATCCACTCTCTTAAAAATCGCTGCAGGGCTGCAAAAACCTTCATCCGGCCGCGTTTCAATTTGCGGATTAAATATCGGAACCGCAACAAAAGCACTTACGGCTTTGCTGCCCGACCGCAATACGTTGCCGTTGCGGATGAGTGCGGCGGACGCTTGCTCTTTTTACGCCGACTACTTTGATGATTTCGATTTGGACAAAGCCCGCGATATGCTCGGGTTTATGAAGCTTGACGCAAAAGAAAAAGTTCGCGCCATGTCAAAGGGAATGATTGAAAAACTGAACCTTACACTCACGTTTTCGCGAAAAGCAAAACTTTTTTTGTTGGACGAACCGTTAGGCGGCATAGACCCGGTTGCGCGCGAGCGTATCGTTTCGACAATCATCAAAACCTACAGCGAAGATTCGGCCATTCTTATAAGCACGCATTTGATTCACGATATAGAAACAATGTTCGATGATGTATGCTTCATTAAAGAAGGTGAAATCGTTCTTTGCGGCGAAGCGGAAAAATTGCGCAGCGAGCACAAAACATCAATCGATCAATTGTATATAAAAATTTTTCAAGAAATATAATTTTAGGAGAATACTATGAAAAGCGTATTACGTCAGGAATGGAAAGCGCGTAAGAATTCAATCATACTGATAAGTGCGGCTCTGTTTGCATGCACTGCAATCGGAGTCCCATTCGGAGTTGCGGGAACGGACAGCGGCCGGACGCCCTTTTTCGGATTTTTCACCGCCATGCTTATTATAAGCATTTTGTTTACCGCCGGCAGTGTATTTTTTATTCCGCTTTTAAAAGGGGCGGGCAATATCGGTACGGATTTATTGAGCGACAGAGGATATTTACTGCTGAGTTTGCCGAAAAAACCGGAGGTGCTGTTTGCAGGAAAGATGATTGTCGGTCTTGCCGAATTTATTATCTACGCGGTTCTCGTGTTTTTCTGCTTAAGCTTTTCAGTGCCCTTTATCGATTATGTACTTAATGCAAGAGGCGAAACATACGCAGAGATTATGCGCAAGACTTACCGCGCCGTTTTTATCGAAAAACGGGACATAACGGTAAGCGTCTTTTTTGCGGGGCTTGCCTTTTTTATTTTTGCACAAACGGTTGGAAATCTTGCCATTGTCTTGTATCGTTCTTTTATGCGGACAAAAAAAGCCGCTTTATGGGTTTTTAGCTTTATGTTTATTGCGGTTTTTGTTACACTGAAAACCGCAGATGTGCTCATAGGGAAAATCGCGTCATCAGGTCCGTTTGCCGGCATCATGACGCAGACATGGGTAGGTCCCTTGTGGTTTTTTACCTTTGTATGCACGCTTTTTTCGCTTTTGTATTTTTTTATTACTGTGCGCCTGTTTGAGCGCAAAGTGGAGTTGTAAATGAACGTTGTCCCGCATTCCGTAATTGAAAGCGTTGCGTGTGTTTTTGCCGTGCTTTTGGCCGCTTCCTATCCCGTGCGCGCAAAATTGCTTGCAAAACAGGCGGGATGCTGCATGTTGGTTTTGACGCGCCGTAAGAATATACTGTTTGTTTTTGCGGCGGCAGCGACTGCGGGAATGCTGGTGCTGTTGCATTTTCGTGAATTTACGTCCTTTATCACAGTGATTTTGTACAGCGTCGCCGTCCTCGCGGTTGAACTTGCCGTTCGCGACACGCTGTACAAAAAACATGCGGGGGTTTACGAACAGCTCATTATCGTTGACGGACGGAAAATCCTCAAACGCGATTTGGACGCACTGCCGTCGGCAATGTACGAAACCGAAGAGCAAGCCGCTTCAATACGGACGTTAAAGTTGGTCAGTGCCGTATCGGGAGAGATTTTTGTCGGTTTTGAAAACGAAACCGAAAGAAACGCCGCCGTAGCGATTTTTAAAAAATGGGTTACGGAAAAAAACGGCGGCGTGTAAGTGCTTTATTTTTTCAGCAGTTTTTGATCGGCCAGCAGCATAAAAACCCAAAAGCACAAAAAAAAGCGAAAGCAATCGCACGAAGCAAGTTCGGAGTCGGGAATGCAGCCGATGAGGGTTGCGCACAATATGCCGCCGTGCTGTTTTGTATACACTTGTGCGTTTGCACAAAAATCGTCGGCTTTTGAAAAATCGTTTAAAAATTCGATAATAAGCGGCGGGAACGTTTTACGTGTAAGCTTTTTGTTTGATGAGATTTCATCAAATAAATCGGTTAAAATAACTTGGGCTTCGCCCGGATTTTCGGTGTATTGGCAGTACGCAGGATAGAATGGCTGCCCGATTCCCATAACCGAGGCGAGCGCAAGCATTACTTCGTGACGCACTTCGTCGTTTTCACGGTGGGCGCGTAAAACATCCAAAAGTATAAAAACCGACGCGGGATTTGCGTATAATTCCATTGCACGTATGCCTTTTAAAAGAATGTGCGTATTATCCGTTTGCGCAAGTTTATGCGAAATCGACAATTGCGCATTCGTTTCGTTTATGCGGGCGAGGGCGGTCATCGCTTCGGCGCAAAGACGATAATCGGAACTTTCCAATTGTTTTTTAAGCAGCGGAGCACTGCGCTTTACTTTGAACAATCCCAAAATACGCGCCGATTTTGCCGCAGTGGTAAAAAGTCCCCGTTCGGTTTCGCGCATAAGCGCATCTTCAAGATTTTTGTTCAACGAAGGCAAACTCTCCATTCCCGCCAGCGCCCCCATGCGGACTGCGTAACTGGGCGAACCGAGGTGCTCGGCAAACGGCGATGCGGCTGCGGCGGTATTGAACGAACGTAATTCGCTGAGTAACGCGGTTTGCTCGTTTTCCTGACTGCTTCGGTCGAGTTTGTATAAAAGCCCCAAGCCGCGTATATCGCGCGGAGAAAAAAACAGCGGAAGCGCTTCTTTTAGGCTGTAGCTGCCGAGCGTTTTTAAACGCATTTGTATGCAAAAAGCGATACCGATAATGATAATCTGTAGACCGAAAAACAAACGGTATACTGCAGCGGCCGACAACCCGATTTCTTTAAAAGCGTCGAGTAAAATACCGCCCAAAAGCGCGCCTGCCGCTCCGGTTGCCCCCATCACAAGAAAGTAGACAATCCCCATATCCACCACGGCCTCTTGCGGAATTAAACCGAAAAAGTAAGTTTGCGCCGCATTTTCCTGCCCCGAAAATCCCAAGTTCGAAACAAATGCAAGCACGCTTAAAAATAAAAACACGGCGAGCGGTTTAGCGAAATTCGGCGAAATGAGCGCGGGAATCAAACTGAATAAAGACAGGGCGGTAAATAAAAGATAAATGGGTTTTGCCCCGATTTTATCGATAAATACGCGCGACATAAGCCCCATGCACAAAGCACCGAGCGTCATAAAAAAAGTGATAAAGGTTATCGCGCTGTCCGGCTGCATATATACTTCGCGGCAATACACGATAATAAACGGACGCGCCATGCCGACTCCCAGTCCGACAACGGAAAACGCCGCGATAAAAAGCCTAAAACTGCGGTCGTGAATTGCGTTGATAAAATTTTTGGAAAAACTGCCGGAACCGCTGTCTGAAGCGTTTTGCGTGGAGGGCATTTTGTACAACAGCACCGAGGCTACAAATCCGAGTATAATTCCTGCCACCATTGCGGCGCTTAAAACAACCAGCGAGTTACCGAAATGCAGTGCCGCTGCAAGCAGCAGCGTTGTAATTA
>CAUTRX010000124.1:0-4671 GCA_963540775.1 uncultured Treponema sp.
CTTTTAGGCCGTCCCCTTTTTCTAAACGTACGCGCTTTTCAGTTTGTGCCGTTTTTGTCGGGAATAACCGAATTGAGCGCAATACCGACCACCGTTGCAAGGGCTACTCCGCCGAGCGCAAAGCGAAAATTCGATCCGATATTGAATTGTAAGATTCCGCCGCCGATACCGATTACCATAATAACCGAAGAAATCGTTAAATTGCGTTTGTCTTTATAATCGACACCGCTTTCGACAATCGTGCGTAATCCACTGGAAGCGATGAGTCCGTACAAAAGCATGGACATACCGCCCATAACGGGACCGGGAATTGTTTGAATGACTGCGCCGAATTTTTGCACAAAGGACAACAGTACCGCAAAAACCGCCGCACCTCCGATAACCCACACACTGTACACCTTTGTGATTGCCATAACTCCGATATTTTCGCCGTAGGTGGTATTCGGCGGGCCGCCCCACAGCGCCGCCCATGCGGTAGCAAGACCGTCTCCCAACAGGGTGCGGTGCAGTCCGGGTGTTTTGTAAAAATCGCGGCCGACAACCTTCGAGGTAACCATGGTGTCGCCCAAATGTTCACAAATCGTCGCAAGTGAAACGATAACAAAGGTCACTATCGGCACAATGCCGAATTTCGGCAGTGAAAACGAAGGCAGGCCGAACCACGCGCTGTTACGCACCGCACTGAAATCGATTATGGCGTACGCGGGGAAAAAACAGCCCATAATCAAAGTGAATAAATAGCCGCCGATAAGCCCGATAAGAATCGCAATCGTGTTAAAAAAACCTTTCAAAAACACGCTGACAATAATGGCGATTGCCAAAGTGACTAAAGCGATTGAAAAATAGACGAGCGAATATTCACCGTTGTTGTACATTGATGCCTGCATGGCAACCGGCGCAAGATTAAGTCCGATAACGATGATAACCGAACCGATGACCACCGGCGGCAGCGCTTTATCGAGCCAGCCGGTTCCGGCAACCTTTACCAATGCCGCAACAAGGGCGTAAAAAATACCGGCACAAAGAGCACCGCCGAGCGCGTAAGGCATTCCGTATGCGGCGGAAATGGCGGTCAGCGCCGGTATAAACGCGAACGACGAGCCTAAAAAAGCCGGTACCTGAGCGCCTGTAATTAAAATATACAGCAGCGTTCCGGTACCGGCGGTAAATAAAGCCGTCGAGGGATTCAATCCCGTTAATAAAGGAACCAGGACGGTCGCCCCGAACATGGCGAACACGTGCTGGAAACTCAGCGGAATCCAGCGCGAAAGCGCAGGGCGTTCCGAAGGCCCTAAAATCTCATGCATACTCATTATGTTCTCCTTGCCGTAATAACGGCTTTATTAAATACATGCGGCTTTCAAAACCGAAAACCGCTTTCGGCATCGCGCCGAAAGTTTAAAGTGCCAAATGCTCTATGTTCACCGAGCCGAACAATCCTTCCCGTATACCGAAAAACTCGACGGTAAAGCGCTCTCTGTCGCCGGGGAATCCGACAAGTGCAAAACTCGGCGGAAAGCGGCTGCGCGGATTCACGCAACTTCCCGGATTGAGGATTAAAGCGCCGGCGTGTTCTTCCCAAAAAAGGCGGTGCGTGTGGCCGAAAAACACCATATCCGCATCCATCGTATATGCCGAAGACAAAAGGGTTTCCGTCCCCCGATCGACGCCGTGCCGGTGCCCGTGCACAACCAATACGTTGCGTCCGGCCGTACAAAATTCCAAGCGGACGGGGGCGGCTATTTTTCGATACACGGCTTCATCTTCGTCTTCACTTATTTTAACCGGATAGGTATCCGCATCCCCGTTTCCGCGCACCGCCGCTATAACCGGCGGCAGCGCCTCTTGCAATTTTTCATCCTGTGCCGCTTCTTCCAAACAAGCGGCAATATCGCAAAAACCGTCACCGCAAAAAACCAAAGCGTCACAGTCGCTGCCGAATTGCATAACGATATGGCGGACGATATCAATGCCGCCGTGACTGTCCGACAGCACCAGCAAACGTGCGTGTGTTTTTTTTTCGAGTTCGGCAACCGCTTCTTCGCAACCTATCAATGACGATTCCAATTGCACCAATGCGTTCATTTTTTTTCCTTGGGAATCTCCTCCAACACGTAACGGTTTTTCGATCTGAGGCCGGTGGCGGAGTCGGTATAGATAACCAAATTGCAATTCGTTTCGTTTAAAAATTCCATACGCAAAGAGGGAATAAACATAGCGTCATCTTTAACATGTTCCCACCGCAAAGCCGCATATATGAGCGGTTTCAGCAGAGCACAAAAATCACCCGTATAAAAAGAACCGGTTTCGTCGGCTTCCGCTTTTTCAATCGCTTCGGCGTCGGCATTTTTAACCGCCGCGGTTTTTCCGCTCTCGGCCGCTGTCCCGGCAGTCGCACGGCGATAATCGATAACCAAATCCGACCCCGCTTCGGTACCCAGTACATCATCCTGCGGAAAGAGGGAAAAAACCGGCATATGCATACCGCTGTCCTGCAATGCGGCGAGAACCGTATGCATTCCCTGCGGAGCGGCAACCGTAATAAAAGCGCTCAGCGGTTTTTCTTCGTGCAAAGCCTGTACTTTTGCAGTGAGGGAGGACATGCGTATGCGCCCTGCGACGCTTACGTCTTCGGGATAAGACAAAACCGATATGATACCGCCGTTTTGCATAAAGCCGTATTTTTCTGCTATCGCGCCGATGACGGATTTTTTTTCATCTTCGTCCGGAAAAATGTGTCCTAAAAAAAGGACAATGTGATTGTCGGGGATTTTGAGTATCTGTTCTTTTTCGGCGTATAAAACGGAGTGCGCTCGCGAGGATTCTTTTTTTTCGCACGCGATAAAAATCAAAACGGAAAAAAACAATGCGGCTGTAATAAAAAAACGTGTTCGTATCTTTAAATTGCGAAAAAGAATATGCGGTTTTCCTTTTGGTTCCACATTTTTATTCTATCATAGTGCGAAAAAAATGAAAAGGGGGCAAAAAAGAAGACAAACCCGCGCGTGCACCTTGTCCGTACCGGCGCTTTGTGTTATCGTACGGTATGTTTATTGCAAAAACCGTGTTTCAACTGATCGGCAGTCTGGGCTTGCTTTTGTACGGAATGAAAATGCTCAGCGACGGCATTCAAAAAGGAACGGGAGACAATTTGCACCGCTTTTTTAAGTTTATGACAAACAACCGTTTTGCCGCCCTTTTAACCGGAGCCTTTATTACCGCCGTCATTCAATCCTCCAGTGCGGCAACCGTTATGACCGTTTCGTTTGTAAACGGCGGTTTAATGACCCTTCAGCAATCGGTCGGCGTCATCTTCGGGGCGAACATCGGTACAACCGTAACCGCGTGGATTGTCGCCGTTTTCGGCTTTCAATTCAACATAAGCGCAATCGCCGTTCCCGTGTTCGGTGTCGGCTATGTGTTACGCTACTTCGGAAAAATCCGCAAAGAAAGCGCCGGAGAGGCTTTAATGGGCTTCGGTATGCTCTTTGTCGGCTTGGAAATGCTTGCAAAAAGCATTCCGCCTTTGGACATACAAAACATCGCCTTTTTAAGCACGCTGCCCGACGGCAGCATATTGAGCATCTTTGCCGGCGTTTTTTCCGGTTTTATTTTAACGCTGATCATTCATTCATCCAGTGCCGCGACCGCAATTATTTTAACCATGTGTCACAAAAATCTGTTACGCTGGGAGTTTGCCGCGGCAATGATTTTGGGCAGCAACATCGGAACAACCGTAGACACGGTTTTGGCTTCCGTCGGCACACGAGTGAACGCGCGGCGAGCGGCTCTTGTGCACGTATTGTTCAACGTATCGGGCAGCGTACTTGCAATCGCCTTTTTTAAGCCCTTGCTGGCCGTTGTCGATTTTGTTACCCCCGGCAGCGTCCAAAGCGCTTTGACCGCCCACATTGCCATGCTGCACACGATGTTCAATACGATAACCGCCCTGCTCTTTTTGCCCTTTACCGGACACATTGCCGCTCTTACCGAAAAAATCATCAAACCCAAACCGCACGACATTCCCGAAGATTACAAACTCGACTTTATTGCCCCCGCAGGCGCCGTCGACGGTAAAAATTCAATTGAGTATCATATCATTCAAGTTGAAAAAGAAATATCGGATATGATTTTGATTGCGGTCGATATGTTTTCGCGCATACGCACGGGGCTTGAAAACCGTACGGAAGACTTTATCACCGAACACCTTGATTTTATAAAACACCGCGAAGAATACGCGGACAAAATGCAGGAGCAGCTTTCACATTATTTGTATAAATGTATGGAACTTCCGCTGACCGCCCGCCAGCGCGGAAATATCAACGCCATGCTGCACATTGTAGACGAAATAGAAAACATTACCGATGACTGCTACAGCACTGCGATTCATCTCAAACGAAGCATAGAAAAACGTATGAAGTTTGAACAAAAAGACATGGACAGACTGCATCCGTACGTCGATCTTGTCGAGCAGCTGTTGAATTTCGTAAATGCGAACATAAATCGTCCGCTGTCAAAAGAAGGATTTAAAGAAGCGCAGGAATTGGAAGACCGAATCGATATGTTCCGCAAAAACCTGAAAAAAGTCGCACGCAAACGCCTTGAAGAAGGGGCGGACGTTAAAACCGAACTTTTATACATCGACATGGTGCGCGATATGGAAAAAATCGG
>CAUTRX010000125.1:0-4664 GCA_963540775.1 uncultured Treponema sp.
ACAAGCGGGTGATTCCCGCCGATTTGTCCGCATACCGTTTGCAGCCGGCGGGAGAATTGCTTCCGATACTCGATTTGACGCCGCTTAAAAAAGACAGCCTGACGTTTTTTCCCGAAGGCGTTTATATTCAAGTCAGTACCCTTTCGGATATGTATGCTTCTTTAGCCGAGCATCCGGTGCGCTTTATTTTAGAACTGAATGCGCAAACGCGTAAATCGCTTATCGAAAAAAAAGAAGCGCTGCCCGTGTCCAAAAAACAGGTGTTTATTTCGCTCGATCCTTTTTGTACGCCGGAAACGCAAAATTCGCTGGAAAAGGATTTGGAAGCGCTTCAAGCGGCGGGATTTTATCAGTGGGTGGTAAACAATCCGGCTCACATTCACATGCTTAAATCGGGAAAAAACACGATGATTGCGGGGCCCTATTTGTACACCTTTAACCGTTGGGCGGTTTCATGGCTCGAAAACCAAAACATAGACGCTTTTATTATGAGCCACGAAAGCAGCCGCAAAAACCTCGAGGCTGTTTTTGAAGGAGTACAGCGTTCGCGTTTGATGGTTTGCCTTTTTTCGTATCCTGCACTTTTCCGCATGCGCTTTAAATTACCGGAATCTTACGATTTCAGCCTGTTTAACGACAGGGAAGGTATGTCGTTCCGCGCCCTTTCCACTCCCGACGGCTCTTTTGTTATGCCGGCAGATCCTTTTTCGATTATCGACCGTGTTCACGTCCTAAAAAAAAGCGGATTTTCGCGGTTTTTGATCGATATGTCGAAAACAACCGTGCTCCGTGCGGACATAAAAGCCATTATGCGCGCTTTTCACAGAGGAGAACCGCTGCCCGATACACGGCGCTTTAACTGGAAAGACGGTTTTTACGATCCTGCTGCAGCGGTAAATCGCTCTGCTTCTTCGGAGCAAAGCGGTTCGGCGGGCACATTTTCCGTCCGCGAAGCAAAACCGACGGCATCATCAAAGCGGTCAAAGACGGAGCGATCGCCCAAACGGAAAAAAAACCGGTAATCCGCTTTCGGACGCGGCGATTTTTCTTGACCATACGGAAAAAATACGGCATATTGTATATACGCTGATTATACACGGAGGTATTGTTTATGGTCGCGCTTATTGTCGGATTGCTGTTGATTGCATTTACGGTTGTTGCGGCACTTCCTTCCGCCCTCGGATGGGGAGCTGAAATCGTTTTATTTTTAAAAGGCTTTCTTCCCGTTTTCAGTGCATTCGTAGGATTGATTGCTTTATTCATCGGCATTGCGGACATAAAAGACAAGAACGAAGCAAAAAGGGAAGAAGCCGCTTCCAAACGTCAAGAATCAAAAGCCGAATAATCCCATTGACATAAGCCTCTAAAAAATGTTACAATATGTTTCCCGTTATCTGTGTTTCCGTATCAGTTACGGGTTTGCTCACCCGATACGGAAACGGACGGTTTGCCGGATGCACGGTTAAGCCGTTTTGAAGATTTTTTGTGTAGGTATATTCATGAAAACGATTTACATTAAGGAAAAAGAATGCGTGCGGAACTGGTATCTTATCGATGCCGCGGATAAACCGCTCGGACGTGTTGCCGTAAAAGCGGCATCCCTTTTGCGCGGAAAAGATAAGGTTACGTACACGCCCAATCAGGAGATGGGCGATTTTGTCGTTATTATTAACGCCGAAAAAATTGCGGTAACCGGCATGAAAGCCCGGGACAAGATGTATTATCATCACAGCGGCTATGTCGGCGGTATGAAAGCGCGCAACTTTGAAAAGACGATTGAGCGCCATCCCGATGAACCGCTTATGAGTGCAATAAAGGGTATGCTGCCGAAAGGCCCTCTGGGTCGCAAAATGCTGACAAACGTAAAAGTGTATGCAGGCCCCGAGCATCCGCATGCCGCTCAAAATCCCCAAAGTTTGGAAATATAACAGGAGTCTATCGTGATAAAAAATCTTGCAATCGGTACAGGGAGAAGAAAAACGGCTATAGCGCGCGTTTTTGTGCGCGAAGGTTCCGGAAAAATTACCGTTAACGGTAAAGATATGAAAAACTACTTTGCTACACCCGAACAGGTAAAAATCGCCACGCAGCCTCTTATGGTTACCGCAAGCGAAAATAAATACGACATTTTAATCAATGTTATCGGCGGCGGGTTAAACGGTCAAGCAGGCGCCTGTCTTCACGGATTGGCCAGAGCGCTTACGCAAATCGACGAATCGAACTATTCGCCCCTAAAAGCGAACGGGTTTCTTACCCGCGATTCCCGCATGATTGAGCGCAAAAAGTACGGACGGCGCGGCGCACGGCGCAGATTCCAGTTCAGCAAGCGTTAATTTTGACTATCGATACGGTAAAAGAGGTCTCCGGCGGCTGTATAAAAATTACGTCTTCCGAGGGGCCTTCTTTTTTTATACGGACGGAGTATCTGGAGCTTGTTGCGCCGGAACAGTTGCACTGCGGCGCCGTTTTTGAAGAAAGCGGCTTTGAAGATATCGTTCAGGCAGGATTTGCTTTCGCGGCAGAACGCGGCGCCCTTTGTTTTTTGGGACGCAGCGAGCACTGCCGTTCAATGCTTGAGCGGAAACTGAGCAAAAAAGGCCATGATGCTCCGGCAATTAAAAAGGCACTCGACCGTCTTGAGCGGCAGGGGGCGCTCGACGATTTGCGTTTTGCGCGGGCGTGGCTGCATAACCGCTTAATTTCGCGTGCCGAAGGTCCTGCACGTTTGTCGGGGGAGCTTGCACGGCGCGGTTTAAAGCGCGAAGTTATAGAAGAGGCGTTGCAAGAGTTTTTGCAAAACGAAAGTCTCGATACCCTGTTTGAGCGCGCCCTTTTCAAGCTGCAGCGCGCCGGAAAAACCGGAAAAAAACTTGAAGATGCGCTGTTCCGTAAAGGCTTTGATTTACGGCGCATAAAAGGTATAAAAATATGCGAATAATTGCCGTTTTTTATTGATTTTATACCGAAAACAAGTTAAAATATAATTTGATAAAAAAAGTTAAAAACATAAGGGTATCTCTAAAAACACGATGCGGGTTTTGAAAGATTCCCATAATATAAAGTGAGGATATAATGTCCGCTAAAAAAAGCAAAATGCCCATCTATTCTGCTTTGGAAGTTGCAAATATTTGCGGCGTTGTCAATCAAACAGCCATAAATTGGATACGCAACGGCTATCTTACCGCTTTTACTACGCCCGGCGGACAATACCGCGTATATTTGGACGATTTAATCAATTTTATGAAACAACAAAACATGCGCATACCGGAGGAATTGCTTGAAATCGGCGGGTATTCGGGGACGGCTTTGCGTTTTTTGGTCGTCGATGACGACAAAGGCTTGAACTCGGTCATGTCGAAATTCCTTCAGCGTGAGTTTAAAAACTGTGAAGTGTTTCAAGCTTTTGACGGATTTGAAGCGGGCGCTTTACTGGTTGATAAAAAGCCGTCCTGTGTTATTTTGGATTTGGATCTTCCGGGGGTCGACGGATTCGAGTTATGCCGAAAAATACGCGAGTCGCAGGAATTCGGCAGTCCGTATATTTTTGTCGCGACGGCTTTGCATGAAGACGGCATTGAGGCAAAATGCAAAGCTTTGGGTGCCGACGAGTTTTCGTATAAGCCGCTTAATTTGCAGGAAATTGCGGAACTGCTACGTAAACGTTTTGAAAGCTGAACCCGGCACCGTCTTTTGACAAAACCGGCCTTTTCGGCTTAAACAGTGTGTCTGTATTCCCATATGAGCGGGATAAGATCCTGCGGACGGTTTGATGTGAGGCCGGTGACGCCTTGTTCAAGCATTTTGCGTCCGATTTCTTCCGTATCGACTGTCCATACCCAGCTTTCCTGCCGGCTGCCTTGCCGGTAATCTTTCCAGCACGGTTTTAAAACATCGCTTTTGCACAACAGCCTTCCTTTGCCGCCGCGTAGCAAAAAGGGGGAGGAGCTGTCGCTGTCGTATATCAAAGAAACGGGGATTGTTTTGCATAATTTTGAAAAATACCGTACCGCGAGCGGATTAAACGACGAAACTAAAAAACGGTCGGGGTTTTCGGGATGTTTGTGCAGCGCTTCGGTTAAAACCTCGCAGGTTTTTTCGGTAACGGCTTTGTATTTCAGCGTGTCGATTTTGATTTCCACATCAACATACATATCAGAGCCCAAAAGATCGAGCACTTGCGATAAAAGCGGTATTTTTTCGCCCACAAACGCTTCGGAAAACCACACACCGAAGTCGTACATTTGTAATTCTTCCCATGTTAAATCTTCTACATCGATGTCGGGGGCTTCGCGTACGGTTTTCCCGTCGTATATTCTGCCTGTGCGCCGTATCGATTCGTCGTGAATAACTACCAGTTCTCCGCTTTTGGTCAAGTGCACATCCAATTCCACGCCCGGAATGCCGGCTTCTTTTGCTTTTTTAAATGCCGCCAGCGTATTTTCGGGGGCTAAACTTGAGAGTCCCCGGTGTGCGAATAAAAGCGGCCGCTGTGCCCTGGGTAAAATGTTTTTCGTATTCATACTGTTACTCCCTTACACCTATTATAACCGATACGGGGCGGTACTGATAAGGGGGCACGATATTTTGCATGTGTAACTTTTCACATTACGGGTTGTTTTCATATAAAATCCGGAACGGGGGCCGTATAAATGTGTGCTTATTTT
>CAUTRX010000126.1:0-4661 GCA_963540775.1 uncultured Treponema sp.
CCACGCCGAAGGTTTTTGCACTTTCGGCAGGCTGTGTCAAATTGATTTCCGGCTCGGTATTGTCCACGATGATGGAATAAAGCGGTGTTTTTCCGACATTCCCGTTATCGTCCGTGGCGGTTGCGTAATAAAAATATTCGCCGTCGGCGGCGGGTTCTCCCGAATCGGTGATACCGTTCCACATAACGGTATCGGGAATCGCAACCCCCTGTTTGGGGGTAAAAAGCTGCTTAAAAAAAGTCTTGAACGTAAGTCTTTCAGGGCGCGCTTCTTTATTCCCGATAGTCCGCACCGTATTCCCGTCTTTATCGGTTATAACAAGTGCCCATTCATCAATATAACGCCTGTCGCGTATTGTAATCGGAATAACCAATTCATCCTGAACACCGTCGTTGTTCGGAGAAATGTATCTCGTTTTGCCTTCCGTGCCGGCAGGCGTAGCCGTTTCCGCCGCAAAGACGGCGGTCATCGTACAAAAAATAAACAGCACAAGAATACCGGTAAGCCTTTTACCGGATTTTTTGATTTTATTCATCTTTCCCCCATAAAGTTACTTCAGGTGCGGCGGTATCTTTTAATCCCAAATACAATGCAGCTCCGCCTGAGGCTGCGTGAATGTTATCTCTCATCGGGCGGTATGCACCGGCGACAATCATCTCGCTTTGCTGCCAACCCTTTTTGGATAAAAAGGATTCGTCTTTACTCGTAAAAGGGAATTTTACGCTTAACGATACCGACGGATACCACGAAGCGGTTTTTGTTACAGCTTCGCGCACATTAAGCTGCCAGCCGGCCGAAAGCCGGACCATATCGGCAATTAAAAACTGTAAACCCGGTTCGATAACAAGATTTTGAAAAAACGGCGCGGATACGTCCAGCGAAAGCCCGCCGGAAAAACCTTTCAGTTCAAAAAGCATACCGGCGACACCCGCGTGCGGCGTAATGATGGACGGAAACGAAGTAATGTTATCCGTGCGCCCGTCTATACCGATTGTCTCGGGCTTGTAGTTTTTTCCCATACCCGTAAGCGAAAATCCGAAGTGGGGCTTTTTTAAAAACGGCAGCCACGAAACTTTTTCGGGCTTATACACAAAGCCGATATCGGCTCCCGCCGTCCAGTCCGAACCGAAGCCCCCGTACAGTCCGATACCCGCATACAGCCAATCGGTAATTTCTTTTGAGTAAGCGGCACGCACCGTAAATGTGTTTTTCAGCAGCATGGCATTAAATGGCACAAATACGCCCTGCACAACACCGGTTACAACACCGTAGCGGCTCGGAATGATTATCCCCGCAGAAACGGCTTGTCCGTAGTTTTTATTTTGAGAAGGAGCGATAAGTGCCGTATATGCGGCATCCAAGACAACCCGCTGTTCCGCCGCCGCCAGTGCCGGATTTTCGGAAATATGCCCCGGATGCACATGAAATAAAGCGCCGCCCGCACACGAACGTTCGGCCGAGAGCATAAACGGAGAGGTAAACGAATACAGCGATTCCCCCGCCGGCGGCGGATTATACGCAAATGTCCTGCCGAGCGGAAACAGCATAAGCGCTGTAAAAATTATTAAAGCTTTGTTTTTCTTAAAATTCATAACAAATGCCTCCTGCACATACAGTATAGTATATTTACGCTTTCTTTCCAATCCCCGCGCATTGAATGATTATTCAAAGGCTTCGGCTCGTAGAGTACAGACGGGTATCCGTTCCGCAAAAGAGCTGCCGCGCAAAAGATTGTACAAACTGCACCAGGTGCGTCGGGTTTTGCACCCGAAAAAAGGCTTCCGCGTTCGGACGCAGGCGCCCTCACTTGTGCAGAATTTTTTACGGGTGCGGAAAACCCCACCGCACACTCCGTGTTGTTATATACAACTGTAACGCAGTGTCCGCGCCTTGCCCCTCTCAGTTAATTCTGAAACGTTGTTCTCTCTTCCTCCTAAAATCCTTTATTCGTACCACACTCAGAAAGTGCAGAAATCCGGCCAATACAGCTGCCAACTGTATATTCAATAGTATCTTCAAGTGTGAGCACATTTTCAAATGTGCGAACTTAAAGCCGTTTTCTGCCACCGTGTAGGATTGTGCCGATATCTATTCTGCCGGTGCGGCGGTAATTGACCGAAACCATATTAGGTAATACAATAGTGTTATGAATACACACACATTTAAAGGCGGAATCCATCCGCCCGAACACAAGGATTTGACTGCAAATTCCCCCTTGCAGCAGGCATTTCCTTCGACGAAAACCGTCAGTATTCCGATAACACAGGGAGGCGCACCCAATGAGCCGCTCGTGGCCGTCGGAGATACAGTGGCACGCGGACAAAAGATAGCGGCGTCGGAATCCTACATGTCGGTTCCGGTGCACGCTTCCGTTTCCGGCGTGGTAAAAAAAATCGAAAACCGGCTAACGGCGGGTAATTTCGACAGCCCGTGTATCGTCATTGCCGCAAGCGATGAAGACAAAACCGATTTTATGCCGCCGCTCGACCCTTTTTCCTGCTCGAAAGAGGACGCCTTAAAACGGGTGCGGGAGGCGGGAATCGTCGGCATGGGGGGCGCGGCTTTTCCGACGCATGTAAAACTGAATCCCCCTGCCGGAAAAGTTATAGACTGCGTTTTAATCAATGCGGCCGAATGCGAACCCTATCTCACGGTGGATTTTCGTACCATGATTGAAGATGCCGGCAAGCTGATTGACGGAACCGCAATTATTATGCACATTACGCAGGCGCAAACTGGGATTATCGTGCTGGAAAGCAATAAAATCTCCGCCGTCCGGCCGCTCGAAGAGGCGATAGAAAAAGCCGGTTACGGTGAAAAAATCGCCGTGTCCGTGTGTAACACAAAGTATCCGCAAGGCAGTGAAAAAAACATCGTAAAAGCGGCTGTCGGACGCGAGATTCCTTCAGGTGGGCTGCCCTGCGACATCGGCTGTGTTATTCAAAACGTCGGAACGGCAAAAGCGATATCGGAAGCATTCCGAGAAGGTAAACCGCTTATCGAACGCACCGTAACCCTTTCCGGCGGAGCGTGCGTAAATCCGAAAAACCTCATTGTGCCTGTCGGCACGCTTGCAGGCGATCTTATTCCCGAACAAATTGAATTAAAACCGGGCGTAAAAAAGATAACGGTCGGCGGGCCGATGATGGGGTTTTCCATGCAAAGTGCCGATTTTCCCATTCAAAAAAATACGAACGGCGTTTTGTTTCTCACCGACAAAGAAACGAATCTGTACGAAGAAACGCCCTGCATTAACTGCGGTCGCTGCGTACAAGTATGCTCCTGCCGCCTTGTTCCGGTTATGATGGCAAAGGCTTTGAAAGCCGCCGATTTGCAGGAAGCCAAGCGCTACGGGCTTGCCGACTGCATTGAATGCGGTACGTGTGCGTGGATATGCCCCGCACGGGTGCGGCTGGTACAGCGCTTCCGTGCAGGTAAGCAGCTTTTGCGCGCACAAAAGGCAAAACAGACGGCGCATGACGCACAAGGAGGTAAATAATGGCGGCAGTTTCAGATAAAAACGAAATTTATATTTCGCCGAACCCTCACTTTTCGTCGGCGCGCGATACGACAAGCATTATGGTGTCGGTTATAATCGCATTACTGCCCTTGGCGGTGTACGGCGTTGTACTGTTCGGCCTTCCCTCGCTTTTGACGATAGCGGTCAGTACGGTGTCCTGCGTTGTTTTTGAAGCGGGAATTCAGCTTATTTTCAAAAGACCCGTACGCATCAAGGACGGCTCCGCCGTCGTTACGGGACTGCTCTTGGCACTGACGCTGCCGCCGGTTTTGCCCGTATGGATGACCGTTTTGGGCGCATTTTTTGCAATCGTGGTGGCAAAGGAGTTTTTCGGCGGTATCGGCTCCAACGTATTTAACCCCGCACTTGTCGGTCGCGCCTTTTTGTTCACCAGTTTTCCGGCGGCAATGGGAGCGCATTGGGTAGACCCTGCAACCGATGCGGTAAGCTCGGCAACGATTCTTTCCGAATTGAAAGAAGGATTTGTCTTTTTTGAACCGGCGGACTATCTGCAGTATTTTATGGGCAACAGCGCCGGCTGTATCGGCGAAACATCGGCCGCGCTTATTTTACTTGCCGCCGTTTTTTTGCTGGTAACAAAAGTCATCGACTGGCGGGCACCTGCGGCCATGATCGTTTGTGCCGCCGTTCCTTCTTTTTTAGCGGGCGGCGACATTATCGTTTCGGTTTTAACCGGCGGATTGCTGTTCGGTGCGGTTTTTATGACCACCGACTACACCAGCGTACCCGTAACCGGCTACGGCCGTTTGGCTTTCGGCGCATTGTGCGGCTTGATTACCTTTTTAATCCGGCGTTTCGGCGGTTATCCTGAAGGAGTTATGTTCAGCATTCTTATTGCCAACGCTCTTGCGCCTTTTTTGGTAAAACTGACCGAACGTAAATACGGTTACCCGAAGCTTTTCAGCGGTAAAAAAGGCGGAACCGCAAACGGAGGAACAAAATGAAGCAAATCATAAAATCGGGCTTTATACTTGCCGCCTACGCATCCGTTGCCTGTGTCGCACTTGCCCTTGTGTACAATACCACGGCACCCGCAATCGAACGGGTAAAACAGGCAAAGGCAAGCGCGGGAATGAAAATCGTCTTTGAACAAGCCGACGTTTTTAATCCCGTGCAGGAT
>CAUTRX010000127.1:0-4611 GCA_963540775.1 uncultured Treponema sp.
CAGTTTTTTAAAGAATCTGTTGCCGAATTGAAAAAGGTTGTGTGGCCGACGCGTGACAATGTTTCTTCTTCGGTAAAAGTCGTGTTGATTTCCACCGTGATTGTGGCGGTCCTGCTCGGGGCGCTTGATATGCTGTTCACGGCCGGTTTCAATTTTGTGTTTTAGGTGTACTGATGGCAAAGGGATGGTACATTCTTCATACGTACTCGGGCTACGAAGATAAAATAGAGCGCACTATACGTTCCATGGTGGAAAACGGCGATCTGTCTTCCGAAGTGATTTTGGATGTCAAAATTCCGGTTGAAGACGTTGTTGAAGTCCGCGACGGAAAAAAGCGCACGGTGTCGAAAAAATTCCTGCCCGGTTATATTATGATTGAGCTCGATTTGCCCGATTTGGGCTGGAAACCCACATGTTCGGCTATACGGCGTATACAGGGGGTGACAGGCTTTGTCGGGACAAACAGTAATGTGCGTCCGCGTCCCATATCCAGCGATGAGGCTGTTGCTTTGTTGCAAAAAACGGGTGAAATAAAGGGTGAGCGTTCCGCCCGCGTTAAACAGACTTTTTCTGTCGGCGAGCAAGTTAAAATTATCGACGGGCCTTTTATTTCTTTTTCCGGTTCAATTGAAGAAGTCAATTTGGAAAAAAACAAACTGCGCGTCACGGTCGGGATTTTCGGCCGCGCTACGCCTGTTGAAGTCGATTTAACGCAAGTAGAAAAGATATAGCATCCCGTTTTTGGGAGGGAATCTGTGTGTTCCCGTTAGGCGGTTTTTTTTCCGCCATACCAATGTAAGGAGAAATAAATGGCAAAAAAAAAGGTGACGGCCGTTATTAAGCTGCAATGTCCTGCCGGAAAAGCGACTCCCGCTCCGCCTATCGGTCCGGCCTTAGGACCGCACGGTGTGAGTGCTCCTCAGTTTGTTCAGCAGTTTAACGACCGTACAAAGTCGATGGAGCCGGGGCTTGTTATTCCGGTTGTTATTACCGTTTTTCAGGATAAATCTTTTACGTTTATACTGAAAACGCCGCCTGCGGCCGTGTTGATAAAAAAGGCTGCGGGATTGGAAAAAGGGTCGGGTAATCCTCTTAAAGACAAAGTTGCAAAATTAACTCAAGCGCAACTGGAGGAAATTGCGAAAACGAAAATGCCCGACGTTAATGCCAATGATATCGAAGCGGCAAAAAAAATTATTGCCGGTACTGCGCGCAGTATGGGTGTAGAGGTGGAGCGGTAATATGAAGCACGGTAAAAAATATCGCGAATCACTGAAAAAGTATGATTCTTCGCAAGCCTACGATGTTCAAAAGGCGTGTGAACTTGTAAAAGAATTGAAGTTTGCCAATTTTGACGAAACCGTCGAGGCGCATATCAGTTTAAAACTCGATAAAAGTCAAAGTGTAAGGGATACATTGGTGTTTCCTTATCAGTTCCGCGGCGAAAAAAAAGTGCTCGTTTTTTGTAAAGAAGACCGCATAAAGGAAGCCTTGGATGCCGGGGCGGCTTATGCCGGAGCCGATGAGTACATCGAAAAAGTAAAAGGCGGCTGGCTTGAGTTCGATGTCGCCGTTGCCACTCCCGATATGATGAAAGATGTCGGACGTTTGGGTATGGTGCTCGGGCGCAAAGGCTTAATGCCCAATCCGAAGACCGGAACCGTTACCAACGATATAACAGCGGCTATCGGCGAACTGAAAAAGGGCCGTGTCGAATTCCGTACCGATAAAGGCGGGGTGGTGCACATGCCGGTCGGAAAGGTGTCTATGGAGCCGGCGCAAATCGCGGAAAACGTATCGACTCTCTTGGCCGAAATCGCTCGCAAGCGTCCCGCCGCTTCAAAGGGTGTATTTGTGCGTTCCGTGTCTGTCAATTCGACGATGGGGCCCGGTGTGTGGGTTGATTACAAGGAGGCAGAATAACTATGGCTGTCATAGCGAAAAAAATCCGGCCTGCAAAACTTGAGGCAGTAGCGGCGACAAAGGCCGTGTTTGAAAATTATAAAGGTTTTATCTTTGCGGACTACCGCGGCTTGACGGTTGAAAGCATTACCGGGTTGCGCCGTCAGCTGAGCGAAAAAAATGCAAAGCTGAAGGTTGTAAAAAATACTTATGCGCGGGTTGTTTTTGATGAAATGAAAATCGAAAACGTCGCCGATTATCTGACCGGTCCGACCGCCATTGCTTTAACGACCGAAGATGCGAACGAAGTTGCGAAAATTCTGTTTGATTTTGCAAAAGAGGCGCCCGGTTTGCAGGTAAAGGGTGCTTATATAGACGAAGAACTGTATGACGCGGCAAAAATTGAGGCATTTTCCAAATTGCCCGGGCGTCAGCAGCTTTTGGCTATGATTGCATCGACAATCAATGCGCCCGTGCAAAAACTTGCGGCAACTTTACTTGCCTATGTCGAAAAGAAAAAAGCCGAAGAAGCCTCCGGGGCAAGTGCACCGAAAGCCGAACAAGCGCCTAAGGCCGAGGCGTCCGAAAAAACGGCGGAGGTCGCCGCTTCCGACGGAGCTCCGGCAGCCGAATAATATTGTTTACGGTTCAGGCTTCGTAGCTGTCGTCCTGTACGTAATATAAAAATGCTATTTTAAGGAGAAGATAATAATGGCAGCAATCACAAAAGATGAAATTCTTGATGCAATTGCATCGATGACGGTACTTGAAGCTTCCGAGCTGGTAAAAGCTATGGAAGAAAAATTCGGTGTAACAGCCGCAGCTCCCGTTATGGTAGCCGGTGCCGCAGGTGCGGCGGGAGGGGCTGCAGGTGCCGCTGAAGAACAGTCCGAGTTTACGGTTACTTTGGAAAGCGTTGACGCCTCCAAAAAAATTGCCGCGATTAAAGCGGTACGCGAAATCACCGGCTTAGGCTTAAAAGAAGCGAAAGACTTGGTTGAAGGCGCTCCCAAACCCATCAAAGAAGGTGTGTCTAAGGAAGAAGCGGCAAAAATCAAAGAAACGCTTGAAGCCGCCGGCGGTGTTGTCAAGATTGCCTAATACGAATATGGGTGCGGCCCAAAGCCGCACGCGCGATTTAAAATGTAAAACTACGCACATGCTGCCCGAAAAATTGTTTTTTTCAGGCAGCTGTGTTCGTCTATACGAAAAAGCAGGGGGGATTTAATGTTCGCGAAAAACCGGACGGTGAATCGTCAGTATATCGGAAAAAATATCCGCAATTTTATGGAGCTTCCCAGTCTCATAGATATTCAGCTTCAGTCTTATGAAAGTTTTTTGCAAAAAGAAAAGCTGGATAAAAAAGAGCCGCTTGCGCTTCAGGGACTTGAAGAAGTTTTTCGTTCCACCTTCCCCATTGAAAGTCCCAACGGCGATATGCTTTTGGAGTATGAATATTACGAACTTGATGAAGACAATATCAAATATTCGGAATTGGAATGCAAACAAAAAGAACTTACATATTCGGTACCGTTAAAAGCCCGCATTAATTTGATTTTTCAGCAAACGGGCGAAATCCGCCAAAAAGGCATTTATATGGGCGATATTCCCCTTATGACCGAGCGGGGGACTTTTATTATAAACGGTGCGGAGCGTGTTGTCGTTTCTCAAATACACCGTTCGCCCGGCGTTATTTTTAATCACGAAAAAGGCGTGTACTCGAGCCGTATTATTCCGTACCGCGGAAGCTGGCTTGAATTCGAAATAGATCAAAAAAAAGAACTTATTTATGCAAAGATTGACCGTAAAAAACGCATTTTAGGCACGATTTTTTTGCGGGCGCTGGGCTTCAGTACGCGCGAAGAAATTATCCGTATGTTTTACGATACGGAAAAAATCAAAATTAAAGACACGCGCGAGTTCCGCGATTCGCTGGTCGGTAAAGTGCTTGCCGATTCCGTGTTTGTAAAGGACAGCGAAACGGGCGAGCAAAAAAAATTATTCCGTGCCAGCGAAAAATTGCAGCCGCACAATATCGACGAACTGTTTTTGCATCCTGAAATCAAAACACTTTCGGTTATCAAATTCGAAGGTGCGTCTTCTCTTGATTCGCAGATGATTATCAACTGTTTTGAACGTGAAGAAATCCGTTTTGTTAAAGAAGGCGCCGAATCGGACGAGCCGACTTTGGAAGACGCACTTTCGGCAGTGTATCAAGTGCTTATGCCCGGTGAGCCTATCACGGTAGAAGTTGCCGAAAAAGACTTGCACAGTATGTTTTTTTCATCCCGCCGTTACGATTTGGGCAGGGTAGGGCGCTACAAGCTGAATAAAAAATTCGATGTAAAAGAACCGATAACCGATCATACGTTGGTAAAGCAGGATATCATTTCGACAATGAAATTCCTTATAAAAGTATATATCGGTGATGAAAATATTGACGACATCGACCACTTGGGCAACCGCCGCGTTCGTTCCGTCGGTGAATTGATGACGAACCAGCTGAAAACGGCGTTCGGGCGGATGGAACGTATTGCAAAAGAGCGCATGGGCTTAAAAGAAACCGAAACCATGAAGCCGCAAGACCTTATTTCCATAAAGCCGATTGTCGCATCGATAAAGGAATTTTTCGGTTCCAGTCAGCTTTCGCAGTTTATGGATCAGGTAAACCCGCTTGCCGAGCTTACGCATAAGCGCCGTCTGAATGCG
>CAUTRX010000128.1:0-4597 GCA_963540775.1 uncultured Treponema sp.
GCGTGGGAAAATCGAGCTTAATCAATGCGCTCGACGCTTCATACGCGCTTAAAACGGGAGAACTGTCGGAAAAATACGGGCGCGGCACCCACACAACCGTAAAAGGCGTACTGCTGCGTTTGCACATAAAAAGCTCGCTTACGGGCGGAAGACAAAACGTGTATACTTCGGTTATCGATACGCCCGGTGTGCGCCGTTTTGTGCTGCACGGCATAGAACCCGCAGACCTTGCCCTGTATTTTAGGGAAATGAAAAAGCTTGTGGGAAGCTGCGTTTTCGGTATGTCGTGTACGCATAAAAGCGAAGCCGGCTGTAAAATCCTCGAAGCCGTACACGCCGGTGCTATAAGCGAACAGCGCTACGAAAGCTGGCTTCGTATTCGGGAAGAATTGGAGACGGGAGGCTGGGCGGACTGAAGTTCTCGTGCCGCGGCGGACTGAATGGCTTTGTCCGCCGATTGCAAGCCCTGCCGTCGGCACATTAATGAAACTTATGAATATAAAAACACTGGCACAACTTGATTATACGCGCATACGTGAAAGCGCTTCTTCCTTTTGTCTCACTGAAGAAGGGAAAAAAGCGGCCGCACAAATGGTTCCCCTTACGGATAAACTTGAGGCGGACAGGGTAAAAGCGCGCGCCATGGGATGGACAAAACTAATCAATGCGGGTGCGCCCCCCGTGCTTGCCCCGTGGCCGCCGGTCGGCACTATGTTTTACATGCTTAAAACGGAAAATGCCGCTTTAAGCCTCGAAAACATATACGCACTCGGATTGTTTTGCCGCGCCGTTATACAGGCAAACCATTTTTTTGCCGATCAAACCGAAAAAGAACTGCCTTCGGGTATTGAAGCTTTAAGCGAAACGGCCTCTTTTTTACCCGATTTAACCGAAGCTTCGTCCAAAATATTCCGCATTGTCGATTCGTCGGGCGCTTTAAGGAATATAAGCGAACTGCAAACCATCCGCTCTTCAATTCAATCGATACGGCGCAACATAGAACAGCTTATAAAAAATTACACAACGGCAGAGCGCTTTCAAAATGCTTTACAGTCAAACCTGCCCGTACTGCGCTCAGGAAGGCAGGTGCTGGCGCTCAAAGCGGACTATCGGGGAAAAATCAAGGGTATTGTGCATGAAGTTTCGCAAACGGGGCACACCCTCTATATTGAACCGCACGATGTCGTTCAAAAAAACAACGAATTGATTCAGGAAGAATTCCGCTTGGAACAGGAAATACGGCGCATTTTGGCGGCTTTGACCGCAGAGCTTTCGCCCTTTAGCGAACGCTTTGAAAAAGCGCTTGAGCTTATGGTCGAATTGGATACAAGCCGCGCCGCTGCCCTGTGGGGTACGGAACAGCGCGCCGTTTTTGCCGAAGACGCCGACGAAACACATCCTTTGCGCATTATCCAAGCGCGCCATCCGCTTTTGTACGATAAGGCGGTTCCCATCGACATCGAATTCCGCGAAAATCACCGCGTCCTTATTATAACCGGACCGAATACGGGCGGAAAAACGGTAGCCGTAAAAACGCTTGCCCTGTTTTCTCTTTTAAACCAAAGCGGCCTTCCCCTGCCCGCTTCATCAGGAACGCGACTGCCTTTTTTACCTCGTTTTTTGCCGACATAGGCGACGAACAAAACATCGACCAATCCTTATCGACTTTCAGCGCCCACATGAAAAACGTCGGCGAAATGCTCGACAAAGCGGACTCGGGCAGTTTGATTGTGCTGGACGAATTGGGAAGCGGTACCGACCCGCAGGAAGGGGCGGCAATTGCGATGGCGGTTTTGGACGAACTTATTGCAAAAGATGCCTTTGTTTTGGTAACCACCCACCACAGTTCGTTAAAAAACTACGGTTACACTCATACAAAGTGCATAAACGCTTCGGTTGAATTCGACGAACACACGCTGCAGCCCGCCTACCGCGTGCGGATGGGAGTCCCCGGAGAAAGCCGCGCCTTGAGCATAGCGCATAAAAGCGGCTTAGCCGAAACCGTAATCGAAGGCGCCCGCCTCTACTTGGAAAACCGTCAAACGGACGTTTGCGCTCTGATACGCGGTCTTACCGAAAAATATGCCGCCGCTGAGAAAGCCGAAGCGGAATACCACCTTAAAGAAAGCGCTTTAGCCGAAAAACATGCAAAAATGCACGCGCGCGAAAGCGAGTTAAAACAAAAAGAAATCGAATTGAACGAAACGGCTTTGCGGTTACAAAAGGATTTTTTGTCCGAAAACCGCAAAATGCTCGAAAACCTTGTGCGCGAACTGCGCGAGGGCGAAATTACGCGCGAAAAAACGCTGAAAGTCAAGGGTTTTATTGCGGAACTGGAACAAAGCATTCAAACTCAAAGTGCCGATTTGGAAAAAAGCCGCAGGGAATCGGAACGGAATACTGATAATCGGGAAGTCATCTCCGGCGTGCAAAGCGGCAAGCCGGGAACAAAAACGCCCCCCGCGCACAAAAAGACGGGAACCGTTTTTAAAGTCGGCACGGAAGTGTACACGCCGCATTCAAAGATGTGCGGCATCATAGCGGGCAAGGGAAAAAAGGGCGAATGGCTTGTGCAGGCAGGTTCGATGAAAATAAGCTGCAAAGAAGAGGACTTGCAACCGGTTTATCCGCATAAAAGCCATCCGGCCACTGCTTCCTTTGAAGCGCCCGCTTTTTCACTCGAATTGGCTCAAAGCGAAACGCAAACGGCTTGTACTACTGCGGCAGGCGGCACAAGCTTTGAGCTGCGGCTTTTGGGTATGCGCTTGGAAGCGGCGCTTAAAGCTTTGGAAAAACACATCGATATGTGTACCATCCGCGGCTTGCACGAGTTTTCCGTGATTCACGGCAAAGGCGACGGCATTTTACAGGCAGGAGTACACAACGCCCTTGCCTCATACCCGAATGTGCACAGTTTTTGTTTTGCCCCGCCCGAAGACGGGGGCACCGGCAAAACTTATGTGAGGTTGGGGTAATTTATTTACCTGCAATATCTTTTTGATTGCGATCCATATCGCGCATAGCCATACGGATATGAGGATATTGTGCGGCAAAATATTCCCGCAGTACATAGGCACAGGTAACACTTCTGTGTTGACCGCCCGTGCAGCCGAAAGCAACGACAAGACGCTCTTTTCTTTTTTTTTCATAGAGCGGAATCGTATATTCCAAATAATCGCGTATGCGTTTTAAAACCTCATCCGTTTCGGGAAAAGACATAATATAATCGCGCACTTCTTTATCTTCTCCGGTTTTATCGCGCAAAGCGGAAATATAAAAAGGGTTTTCCAAACAGCGCACATCAAAAATAATGTCCGCTTCGGTTAAGATTCCGTATTTAAATCCGAAAGCTGTAAATTCAATTTGCATATATTCTCCCATACATATATTTTTTGTGCCGATATTTATTCGGATATGCTGCGGCAAATCGGCAATTCGATAAAAAAAGTCGAGCCTTTTTCCGGTTCGCTTTTCACACTGACACGACCTTTCATGCGCTGCACAATGCGGCCGACAATCGATAAACCGATACCCGTTCCGCCGCTTTCCGAATTGCGGTCTTGATCTATCCGGTAAAAAGGTTCAAAGATACGTTTGCAGTGTTTTTCTTCCATACCCTTTCCCGTATCGGCTACCGTAATAAAAACCGTTTGCGCATCGTTATGTGCGCCGATATGTACCGAGCCGCCTTCTTTGTTATATGTAACCGCATTATCTATCAGGTTTAAAAGCATTTGATAAATAAACTGTTCATTAGCACGCAGCAACGGATAATCAAGCTTTATATCGCTTATAAGAGTGACACTTTTTCGGGCGGCGGCATCCTCCATAGTCCATATGATTTGATCGATAACCGCTTCAATGTCGACATAGGCATTTTCCGTTTTTTCTTCATTTTCATCTCTATCCGCCGCTGAAAGAGTCAACAGTTCGGACACTAATTTTTTTAAGCGCTTTGTTTCCTGTTCAATGATGTCAAGCGCCTTTGTACGTTCTTCATGCGTAACCTCATTCCACATACGCAGCATTTGTGCATATCCGGAAATTAAGGTCATAGGAGTACGAAACTCGTGAGAAACATCTCTTACAAATTCCTTACGCCTTTGTTCAACACGGCGGGCTTGAGAAATATCCGAAATCAGCGCCAAAACTCCTAAATAAACCGACGGTTTGTAGCGGTCGCAAATTCTGAATGCCGATACGGAAAAAAAACGATCCTCAACGGAATATTCAAAAGCTGCATCCATACCCGTCTTATACACCTCCATGCAGAGAACGTTTATTTCAGCATAAAAATCGCCGTAAAACGATGTATCGTTTTTTAAGAATATACGTTTGTCGATATGTAAAAAATCCTGTGCCGCCGGATTCACAAAAACAGGCTCTCCGGTTCCGCTCAAAACGACGATTCCGTCTTTCATTGTCGTAAAGACGGCGTTAAAATAATTAAACCGTTCATTATCCGCGGCACGAATTTCCGAAAGCTTTTTTTCTTTTGCGTATAATTCGACTTGCAGTTTTTCGTTTTTGTGCTCGAGTTTTGCAATCCGATTTTTAAAATGCATATATAAATGCACAAGAATAAAGCACAGGGCGC
>CAUTRX010000129.1:0-4593 GCA_963540775.1 uncultured Treponema sp.
TGAACGGGACAAAAAAAAAGCAAAGAAAAAAAACGCGGAATGCCACCGCTTTGTACATCTTCCTTTCCCAATCCCCTTTTCACCGATGTTTTTGTCAACACCGATATACGCATTGTAAATAAAGCATACGGCGTTCCCGTTCACGGCGGCAATAGGCACCTGCCGTCCGCGGACGCACTCGTCAAAAAAGAATATTTTGAAAGTCCTGAGCGGGCAGCCGATAGTCCTGCTCTTTCCTTTGTGCCCGGAGCGCTTCACCGCATAGACCGCAATACCACCGGTTTGGTTGCCTTTTCGCAAAGTTTGCGCGGAGCGCAATGGTTTACGGCGGCTTTGGCCGGACAACACATTCAAAAAGAATATATAGCGCTTTTGCAGGATAAGGCACCCGAAAACGGCCTTTGGGAACACCGCATTGTGCGTTCTTCCGCTCAAATTACGGCGGATGTTCCCTCCCGTCCGCCGTGCGCGTTTAAAACCGTGCGTGCCGTACCGCTTTCCGCTGTAAAAGCCGACGATGCGGCTGTAAGTGCCGCCGACGACGGAAAAATTGCGCGTACCCGCGTACAAAGTCTTGCCTCTGTCTTTGTTGCCGATGCTGGCGGCGAAGTTACCCTTGCCCGTATATGCATCGAAACCGGACGCACACATCAAATACGAGCGCAATCGTCTTTTTGCGGTTTTCCCCTTTTGGGCGATACCGCCTACGGTGCGCGGCGCTTCCGTTTTCCGAATACAAAAGACGGCTTTTCTTTATTTTTACACGCGCACAAACTGGTGTTTTCTACGGACAATCCCCTGCACTTACCGCCGTCAGTGCAAGCGCCGCTTCCCGAATTTTTCCGTCAATTTATACAAAAGTACTTGCCCGCCTTCGACCTTTCGCCGTATACTCAAAACAATGAAATTCTTTAATGAACTTTTGACACTTTTTAAAGGAATCACGGTTTTTGCCCTTGTCGGAGAAAGCGGCACGGGTAAAAGTTTCAGGGCAAAACTGTTGGCACAAAAATACGACATTACTGCGATTATAGATGACGGATTACTCATTCAAGACGATAATATTTTGGCCGGTCATTCGGCAAAACGCGAAAAAACTTTTTTGGCGGCGGTGAGGACGGCGGTATTTGACGAAAAAGAACACCGCGACGCGATAGCTCGCGTTTTAAAACATCAAAATATAAAACGCCTTTTGATTTTAGGCACTTCCGAAAAAATGGTTCAAAAAATAGCCGTGCGGCTGCAAGTACCCCCGCCTTCAAAAATCATAAAAATTGAAGATATCGCCACGCAGGAAGAAATAGATTTTGCAATCCGCTCGCGGCGCATAGAAGGAAAGCACGTTATTCCCGTTCCGGCGCTGCAAATAAAGCGGAGCTACCCGCAAATTTTTTACGATTCAATCAGGATAAAACTTGCACGCAAAGAAAAAATAACCGGTTCCAACACAAAGGTGTACGAAAAATCCGTAGTGCGCCCCGAATTTTCAAAAAGAGGCAGGGTGAGCATTTCAGAAGCGGCATTGACGCAAATGGTTATGCACTGTGTCAGCGAATTCGACAGCAACATTAAAATAAAAAGCCTCAAGATAAAAACAAACGCACACGGTTATAAACTCATCATCACTACCGACGTTCCGTTCGGAACCGAATTGGCGGGGAAAATTCATAATTTGCAAAAATACGTTATCGAAAATATTGAACGCTATACGGGCATTTTGATTGAAAGCTTGAACATCATTGTCGATAAAATATCACGTTGATTTTTTGTCCTTTTTGCCCGCTTTTTTTTGACTGCGTACCGGCACCCCCAACTTTTTTAAACAAAAACGAACGGCGTATTCCAATTCAGAACGCTGAGGATTCATAGGGAGCACAAAGTTACGGCATTCGCGCCATGTATATTTATATAATTCGGCTGCACTTAAAGCCGCAGAATCGCCGGTTTCGGTACAAGACTCCGGCTTTACGCGCAGTTCCGCCTCCCAATCGGTTAAAATATCTATAAAATCCCTTATAATGTACACAATCTTAGCCCCCAGCCGCGATTCAGGCTCCGTTCTATTAAGATCGTCCAATTCTTTTAAGCTGTTAAAATAGGCTTGTGCAAAAGATTTTTTTTCATACAGCAATACCGCGGCGGCAGGCTGCAAATACGTGTATAATCCGCTTGTCAATGCGGATTGCACAATCTCCGCCGCTTGTGCCGAATTAAGAATTTTCATCATTTCTTCGGTAAGGCGCGACGGAGAAACGGGTGCCAACAAATGAGCCGAAGCACTTATTTTATGCCGTAAAGTAAAGGGCATTTTAAAGCCGGTTGAAGCGGCGTATTTTACGGCGCGCAGCATCCGCACCGGATCTTCACAAAAAATCTGGCGAAGCGGAATAACCGGCACGATTTTACGCGCGCGGATATCTTTTACCCCGCCTACATAGTCGATGATGTGGTTTTTTGCAGGATCGTAATATAAGGCATTCAGAGTAAAATCACGGCGATGCACATCTTCTTCTATCGTGCCGAAAGCGTTACCGATTGTTGTTCCCTGCGCAAAAGAACGGAAGGTGGTTACTTCGAATATTTTGCGGCCGAAAAAAACATGCACAATGCGGAAGCGCTTTCCGATAATGCACGAATTGCGGAACATTCTTTTTATGCGCGTGGGGGTGGCGTTTGTTACCAAATCGAAATCTTTGGGTTCTTTTTTTAAAAGCAAGTCGCGCACCGCGCCGCCGACAATATAGGCTTCAAAGCCGCAGTTTTTTAATTGATGTAAAACCCATAATGCATCGGAGTCTATATCTGATTTTTTTATGCAATGTTCCGTTTCGGTGTAAATAACGGCCGTCTTTACGGGGCGACCGTTTCCGTTTGATGTATAGCGAAATAACACCGTTTAATAATAGAGCAAACGAACGTTTGAGGTCAAGGGGAAATTGCGTAAAACCCGGTCTTACGGCTTCGAAAAACTACCGCTTAATGACAGACAATCCACTCAAGTAAATCGTTTTGCACGGCGGCGTAATTTATTTCGTTGAGCATTTCGTGGCGGCCTCCTTCGTAATATTTTTCGCTTACCGAACTCATACCGTTTTTACGGTACAGTGATGCCAAAACGCGGATTGTTTTTGTGTAAGCGCCGACCGGGTCGGCGCTTCCGGCAAATAAAAGCACGGGCAAATCTTTTTTGATGCGTGCAATATTTTTTTTGCGGTGAATACGGCATAACCCCGCAGTCAAATCGTAAAAAAAGCCTGCCGTACACAAAAAGCCGCACAACGGATCGTTTTCGTATTTTTGCACCTCTTTTTTATCGCGCGAAAGCCACGCAAAACGGCTGTCTTTGTCGGGGATTCCGTTCAGATACGAAGAAAAACTTGCCCTATCCAAAAAACGCGAACGGTAGTGTGCGCCCCTGCACCGTTTTACCAAAGCGGCGGTACGGTTTCCGATAAAGCTTAGCACCGGGCGCGGTCCTGCGGTTCCCGACAAAATACAGCTTTGAATTTCCTCCGAAAACTGTTCGATGTAAGACTGTGCCACAAAAGAGCCGAATGAATGCCCGAACAAAACGATTTTCGCCTGCGGAAAATCGCTTCGGCATTTTTGAACAACCGCCCTCACGTCGAGCACCGCCCGCTGAAAACCGTCTTTTTCCGCTAAAAACCCCAAATCCGTTTCGGAAGCGGCGGTTTTTCCGTGTCCGCGCTGGTCGTGCGCGTACACTCCGATGCCGTGCTCACACAAAAACCGGGCAAAGCGCTCGTAACGCAGCGCGTGTTCCGCCATGCCGTGGCTTATAACGAGTACGTATTCGGGTGTTTTGTTTTCGGGAAGCCGTGTGTGCAAGGCAATACGCGCACCGTCATCCGTAACGATAAAATCGCTTTTAAAAATGCCGTTCATACCGTTTTCCTTTTCCGATTTTTGACTTAGCCGCCGATTTGCGCTATACTCTGTTTCGTGATTCGTATTATAGCACAAAAAGCGGTTTTCGGGGGCGAGTGCATAGGAAAAATCGACGGAAAAACCGTTTTTATCGGCCAATATCCGCAATACGGCGCAGGTAAAAACGCAGCCGGCGGTACATTTTTACCCGCAACCGGAGCGCTTCCCGGAGAAAGCCTTGAAGCGGAAATCGTTGTGTCAAAAAAAGATTACGATAAAGCGGTTGTCAAAAAAATCGTACGCGCATCGGAACACCGCACAGCCCCTTTTTGCCCGGCATACGGAATATGCGGCGGCTGCAATTTTCAATATGCCGATTACGCGTATCAAGTGGAATTAAAAAAAAGCATTATCGAAGATTTATTCGGCCGCACTTTTTCGCGCACAGCCGATTGTCTACCCCCCGTGCAGACGGTTTTCGGCCCCGATACCGAATACCGAAGCCGTTTTCAGTTCCATGCGGGCGGTTTAAAACAAAGAGCGTCAGACAGTATCGCCGCACTGAGCGATTGTCCCTGTGCCGTAAAACCCGTGCGTGATTTTTTAAAAAACGGAGGCGCCTCCGATTGTTCCGAACGGGAAAACGTTTTTGCCGCACCGCCGTTTTGCGCCCTCTCCGATACGGACAACAATTCAATCGTGCGG
>CAUTRX010000130.1:0-4567 GCA_963540775.1 uncultured Treponema sp.
CGACACTTTTTAAGTATGAAAGTCCGCCGAGAGGAACCGCGGGAAACAGCTTTAAAAACGTACAGCCCAAAGCGTAGGCGGCTTCTATTTCGGTAGCCGTTGCGACACCGGGAGCAAAAGCCAAACCGCAGCTTTGCGCTTCTTTTATAACGGCCGCGTTCAAGCCCGGAGCGACGGCAAAGGCCGCCCCCGCCTCTTTTACGCGCTGTGCCTGACCGCTTAAAATCACCGTTCCGATACCGACGGTCATCTCGGGCACTTCTTTGCAAATCAGCGGGATTGCAGGTTCAGCCGCATCGGTTCGCAAAGCCAATTCAATAGCGGTAATTCCTCCTTTTACAAGAGCTTTCGCAACGGGAACGGCATTTTCCACCGAATCAAGCTGCAAGACGGCGACAACACCGCTTTGTGTGATGCGCTTTAGCACATCTTCATTCATTACGTTTTTCATACGATTCTCCTCACAATAAGTAATTTTCCGATAAATTAAGATAAGGCACTATTTTTACAGCTTCATCGGCTGCGTGTATAAGACAGGTTTTTATGCATTCTTTTTTTTCATCCGTATATCGAAAAGCAGGAACGGCAACCGAAAGAGCCGAAACAACGCTTCGTTCAATTAAGACGGGAACGGCAATACAGCATATATCTTTATTTGACTCTTCCCATTCATAGGCAAATCCATCTTTTTTCACCGCCTGAAGCTGCTCGTATAATAGTTCAACATTGTTTACGGTTGCCTCCGTCAGCTTGCGCAAACCTTCAGGATAGAGCGCTTTAAGTTCTTCCAACGCCGCATGCGACAAAAGCGCTTTGCCCAAGGCGGTCGCATACGCCGGCAGCGTTTTACCCACTGCCGAATACATCCGCACGGTTTCCTGCGAGTCGGCTTTCGCAAAATACAGCACGTTTCCGTCAACCAGTACCCCCCAGTGCGCCGTTTCCCCGCAAGCATTCACAATCCGCTGTAAAACTTTTTGCGCATTCTCGTAAGGCTGCGAATTGGACACATAATTGATACCGGCTAAAAATAAATGCGAGCCGACGGTATAACGGTACGAAGCCTGATCATACTGTAAATACGATTTTTTATATAAAGTTTGCAAAATAGGATACAATGTGCCGGAGGGAATAGCCAGCATACGGGAACATTCAGCCAATGTAATACCGTTTTTAGAAGCCGAAATTAAATTCAAAACCGAAACAACACGAAAAGTCGGGTTATGCATTTGTAATGCCCATCCATACATAATACCTAAATAATACTCGTATATACAAGTATCATTTGTTAATACGAGTATTCTATACCTCAAAAGTGATTTTGTCAAATAAAATTTTCATCCTTGACAAAAAATACATATTTATACAATATAAAGACGTGTTTTAAGAAAAACACTCGTTTTAAGAAAACCGCTCAGTCGGGATAGGCTCAAAAGCCGCTTGTCTTTGTGTCGGTTTCTTTTTACAATACGAATTCTTCGGAGCAGAATGTGAAAGACCGTGCACGCCGCTTGGCGGATATCCGCATACTGATAAAAAATCAACGGATTGAATCGCAGGAAGAACTGCTCGTGCATTTGCAAAAAGAAGGCCATAAGGTAACTCAGGCGACCCTTTCAAGAGACCTCAAGCTTTTAAAGGTCGGCAAGGCGGCGGACGGAAGCGGCGGCTATATGTACACCCTCCCTGAAGAAAAAGTGCAAAGCCCCGAACACTTATACGCACAGGATTTTTTGCGCGGCTGCACGTCAATTCAATATTCGAACAATATGGCGGTTATAAAAACGCATCCGGGACATTCAAATACGGTTGCCGAGGCTTTGGACTGCTTGAACATAGGCGGCGTTCTCGGCACGATTGCAGGCGATAACTGCATTTTTGCATGTTTGCGCGAGGGCGTAAGCGGCAGTGATTTTTTGCACAACTTAAAAGAAAAAATTCCCGGACTTTCGGATTTAAAAATGCCGCAATAACGGCACTTCAAAAATCGTTTTTTGTTTGTAAGTGCTGGAAATTCCTGCGTTTTTTTACTATATTCAAGCTATGAAATTATATACAAAACGGCACATTTTTCTTACATCGCTTTTGACGGCGTTTTTGTCTTTGTCACTCTCCGGTGCATTATATATAATTGCGGTAAAAAAAACCGATAATGCCGCCTCCGTGCCGGCGGCGAAGGCGGATGAGCAATTTGCTGCCGCTCTCGAAAGCGAAAATTCGTTTGCCCCCCGCTTATCCGAACCGGCCATTGCACTTGAGACTGCCGACCGGCAAAATCAATATACGCGCGATGAGGTGCAAAACATCTTTGTCTACGAAAACTGTAACGAAGCGGTTGTAAACATAAATACGCAGGTTGTCGCGGTCAACTGGTTTTTGGAACCCGTGCCCCAAGACGGCGGCTCCGGTTCCGGCTCCATCATCGATAACGCATATAAAATCTACATATCGCTTTCGGACGGCACCCAATACGAAGGACGGGTCGTCGGTCAGGACAGCGCAAGCGATATTGCCGTTTTAAAATTCGATCCGCCTCGCGGCACCGAATTAAAGACAATCGGCTTCGGCAATTCCGATTCGCTTAAAGTAGGTCAAAAGGTCATCGCCATAGGCAATCCCTTCGGTTTGGAGCGGACAATGACTACCGGAATCGTTTCGGGGTTGGGACGCCCCATTCAGTCTTCGACGGGAAACATTATACGCGATATGATTCAAACGGATACGGCAATCAATCCCGGCAATTCCGGCGGGCCGCTTTTGGATACGCAGGGAAAGATGATCGGCATAAACACGATGATTTATTCCACATCGGGAAGTTCCGCCGGTGTAGGTTTTGCCGTTCCCATCAATACGGCAAAGCGGGTTGTAGCCGATTTGATTCAGTACGGAAAGGTGCGCCGCGGCGTTCTTGATCCGGGTGCCCGCCTCGTACAGCTTACCCCCTCGATCGCCTCTTACGCAGACCTTTCGGTTTCTTCCGGCCTTTTAATATCTGAATTGACGCGGGGCGGAACTGCCGAACGTGCAGGCCTCCGCGCGGGAACCGAGGCGGTGCGTTACGGCTCAAGCAGAAACCGCGTTATCATTTATCTGGGAGGTGATGTCATCACCGCCATAGACGGAACGGCCGTAAGAGGCTATGCCGATTACTATTCGCTTTTGGAAAGCAAAAAACCCGGCGATACGGTAACGCTGAGCGTTCAGCGCGGCAAAAAAAGCGAGCGCATAACAGTAAAACTCAGTGAGGCCGAATAGTGCGTCCTTTTAAGGTCGAATCTCCCTTTGAACCCTCAGGCGACCAGCCGCAAGCGATAGAAACGCTTGCGCAGGGCTTTTTGAACGGAGAGCGCTTTCAAACCCTCAAGGGGGTTACCGGATCAGGTAAAACCTTTACGATGGCTAAAATCATCGAGCGCATACAGCGTCCCACGCTGATTATAAGCCACAACAAAACCCTGTCGGCGCAGCTGTACCGCGAGTTTAAAAGCTTTTTTCCGAACAATGCGGTCGAATACTTTGTATCCTATTACGATTATTACCAGCCGGAAGCCTACGTGCCCGCCCGCGATTTATACATAGAAAAAGACGCTTCGATAAACGACGAAATAGACCGCCTGCGTTTAAGCGCAACCTATTCCCTTGTGGAGCGGCGCGACGTTATCGTCGTGGCAACCGTTTCGTGCATTTACGGTTTGGGTATGCCCGAGATTTACCGCGATATGAGCATTCACATCGAAAAGGGAGAACCTTTGGCGCCCGATAAGTTTGCCCAAAAACTCGTATCATTGCAGTACGAGCGAAACGATGCCGTATTTGAACGCGGCAATTTCCGCATACGGGGCGACGTTATGGAAATCTTCCCGGCTTATATGCACGAAGCATACCGCATCGAACTTGACTGGGAAGAAGTTGTCAAAATCAAACGCTTCGATCCTATAAGCGGCGAAATCCGCGAAGACATGGACGAGCTTATGCTTTACCCCGCCAAGCACTTTATCGTACCGCCTGAAATGCTTGCCGCCGCCCAAGAGCGCATAAAGGACGAGTTGGAAACGCAAGTTGAATTTTTACTTTCGCAGGGTAAAAACCTTGAAGCCGAACGTTTAAAAACACGCACGATTTACGACCTTGAAATGCTTGCCGAAATGGGCTATTGTCCCGGAATTGAAAACTATTCGGGGCCTATTACGGGACGCGCACGAGGTCAACCGCCTGCAACCTTGCTGCACTATTTTCCTGACGATTTTTTATGCATGATAGACGAATCGCACGTTACCCTCTCGCAGCTCGGGGCGATGTATGAAGGCGACCGCAGCCGCAAAACAAATCTCATCAATTTCGGCTTTCGGCTTCCGAGCGCATTGGATAATCGCCCCCTCAAATTCGCCGAATTCGAAAAAAAACTGAATCAAACCCTCTTTGTATCGGCAACCCCGCGCGAAGAAGAAGTCAAACGCAGCAGCCGAGTCGTCGAGCAAATTATACGCCCCACCGGTCTTTTGGACCCGATTGTCGAAGTACGGCCGAGTGAGGGGCAAATGCAGGATATATACAAAGAAGTAAAACA
>CAUTRX010000131.1:0-4550 GCA_963540775.1 uncultured Treponema sp.
ACTGTAAGAACTTAAAAACACTTGAGTGCCCCGGCTGTGATCTTACCGGCGTTGACATAGAAGGTTGCAGCGCTTTGGAGTGGCTGAATGTTTCCAGCAACAAGCTTAACAAGGAAGCGTTTATAAAAATCTTTAAAGCCTTGCCTCAACGCACGGCAGGTGACGAAGGAGAAGCCCGGCTTTATGACAGGCGTGGTGATCATAACTTTAACTTCGAAAACTTTGCTTCAGCCCCGCCGGATATAAAACAGGCTTTTAGAGAAGCAAAGGCAAAGAACTGGAAGCTTAAAAGGCTTGGGGTTGCTAGCTGGATAAATATAAGGGAAGACTAGTTGCCGATAGGTTTTAAAACCGAACCGCCCCCAAAGCCGGAGGAAACTCCGGCTTTGAGAGGGCGTTTTTTTTGTGTGCGCGCTCCTTACAAAACGGCGGGGAGTGTGGTATAATGAAGGCATGAAGAGCTTTCACACTATAAGCCGTGGTACGAAGTTCATCCCAACGCTTACGGCACGACTGTTACGCAAGCCGAAACAGATGATGACCTGCTTGGCTGAGCATAACAAAAAGGAGGTATACTATGCCTACAATGACCATGACACATAAAGCGTACCGGGAATTGGAGCAGGCAGCGCAAATGAGCGGAGCAACCAAAAACGCAGTTTTGGAAAATGCCCTGAGCCGCTACCTTGCCGAATTGCAGGAAGACGCTGAAGACGCAGCGCTCGCCGAAAAAGCGTGGAATGACTTTGAAAAAAGCGGGGAAGCTGCAATACCTGCCGACGTTTTGTATAAATAGCTTCACTTAATAATCCGCGCTCCCGCGGGAAAGCGCTACTTCAAATCTTTCAGGGCTATGGCGGTACCGTGCCGGCGATTACCGCATTTTATGCCGCATCCGTGACGATAAGCTAATTATCACCGTCATCGAAATCGCCCACCGCTCAACGGTGTATCGATGAACAGAGGATAACTTAAATACTTATAGCTATCCCTTTTAAAGTCATTTAATCTGTGGTATAATGCATGCGGAGGTTAAAAAGTGCGTAAAAGTTTTGACGACCGATAAAAAATGTACGTCCGTGTACATTTTTTATCTCGAGTGTTTTTGCTGCGCAAAAAACTCGACAGGGTTTTAACCACCGCCATCCGTGTCGGTCTACAAAGAGTTTCTTGAAATGGTCTTGGCGGATAAAATCGGAAAGATTGCCTATCTGTCGTCCCAAGATGCCGTCTTTACCGGCTCGGAATCCAAATCGGTACGCCTCGACCTGCTTGTAAAGGACGAAACCGGCAAATCTTACGACATCGAAATGCAAGTAAGCAATGAACACAACATCCCCAAGCGCATGAGGTATTATCAGGCAGCAATCGACATCGCATTTTTAGACAAAGGAACCCACTACAAAGCCCTGAACGACAGCTATATTATTTTCGTGTGCTTATTTGACGCTATCGGGAAAGGCAAGCCGCTTTACACGTTTGAGAATATCTGCCTTGAAGACCGGCAAACACCCTTACAAGACGGAACAAAAAAAGTTATAATCAATGCGGAAGCATTCGGCAAAGCCGAAGACACGGAGCTCAAAGGCTTTTTGGAATACCTCAAGACAGGTACAATCAACACGGAATATACGGGGAGGATAGAAACGATGATACAGACAGTAAAACACAACGAACAGGCACGCAAGGAATACCGTTTTATGTCGGGATTTGAAATGGACGCACGGGAAGAAGGCATACAACAAGGCTTTGCAGACGGTTCGCACCAAAAAGCTATTGAAACGGCAAAGTTGATGAAGCAAGCAAATTGCGAACTCAGTTTTATTATGCAGATGACCGGTCTTTCCAAAGAAGAAGCGGAAAATGTTTGAAAAGCGGATTTGTATTTCAAACAGAGCGTTCGTGTTATAATCGCCCTATGTACGAAATAGAATTAAAAGCGCACGTGTACGACAGAGAAAATCTGGTACGGATTTTAAACTCGTTTGCCGGCTTTCGGGGAACGCTGAGCAAAACCGACCGGTACTGGAGTCTCGGCGGCGCGGGGCAAAAAGACGCGGCACACGGCGCAGCAGCAAAGCAAAACGCACCGTCCGTCCGTATACGCTGCGAACGTATTGAAGCGGACGGCGAAAAAAGCGTTACGCGCACCCTCGTTACCGTCAAACAAAAAAACATCGTCCCGACGCACACACAGGGCAACACGCGGGACAGCCTCGAAGTAAACGACGAAAAAGAATTCACCGTATCCGATGCCGGCGCTTTTGAAGATTTTATAACGCAGGCCGGTTTCAGCCCCGTTTTAACAAAACACAAAACCTGTATGCAATGGCGACACGAAAATATCTTAATCGAATTATGCACGGTCGAACATTTGGGCGACTTTTTGGAATTGGAAATACTCAGTCCCGAATGTACCGCAGCACACGTAAAAACCGCGCGCATACAACTGGAAAATCTCTTAAAAAAATGTAATATTCCCCTTGCACAGATCGAACCGATGTATTACAGTGAGTTATTACAACGTATAAACGAAGTGTAAATACAAAGGAGTTATTATGTTTGACGGAAGACAGTATAAAAAACAGGCTTTGGCACAACTGAAGGGACATTGGACAACCCCCGTGCTCATACAGTTGATAACTTTTGCGGTTTCGGCGGCAATCGCCCTCCCGAATGTAATCTCTCAAGTTATAAGCCAGTCCGGCGATTTTTCCGCAGCGGGACTTTTCAGCTCGCTGGCGGCTAACGCCGTTGCCGCAATTCTCGAGATAGCTTTATGCAAATACTTTCTTATCTTGCGCGAAGCTCCCGAAAAAGCGACTTTTTCCGCATTTTTGGAGTCTTTTAATCTGTGGGCGCGCGGCCTTTTGGGTACCCTGTGGATGAGCTTGTGGATTTTTTTATGGTTTTGGGTTCTTATAATTCCCGCCTTTGTTAAGATGGTGGCGTATTCGCAAACTCTGTTTATTCTGGCCGAATATCCGAGCGTATCGGTACGTAAAGCGCTTAAAATCAGTATGGCGATAACAAAAGGTTATAAAGCCGATTTATTTCTCTTGGAACTGAGCTTTATCGGCTGGGCACTGCTGAGCGTACTTACCGCCTACATCGGGCTATTGTGGCTTTGCCCCTACATGCAAACGACACTGGTAAATGCGTACCAGTATTTAAAAGCCGATGCGCTTCGCCGCGGTGTCATTACCCGTGAAGACCTCGGTTTACCGCCCGAAGCCGAAACCGCAGCGCCGGAAGGTATACAGTGAGCGATTTTGACGTACCCGGTACGGCCCAAACGGCCACCAAAAAAGGTTTAAGCAAAAAGGCGAAAAAAGGCTTAATAATTCTCTGTTCGACCGTTCTTATAGCGTTCATCGCTTGTGTATTTCAGTTTGTACAATTCGGCCGGTCCGGCCGCCGTTTTTCGCCCCTGCAATTTTTACCCGTGCCGGGAAACGTGCATTTTTCGGTTTCGGGCATTAAACAGCCCGATCGCCTTTTTTCGTCATTCAATTTTGACGAGTACATTGCCGTATTGTATGTCGAAGGGGTCATTCAGGAGCGTAACGAAAAGTACAATCAGGATTGGCTTTTGAATGTTATCGATGAATTGGCCGGCGATTCCAAAAACCGCGGCATTTTGCTGTATATCGATTCTCCGGGCGGCGGCGTATACCAATCGGACGAAGTGTACCTTGCGCTGGAAGATTATAAAACGATAACCGAAAATCCCGTGTGGGCATATATGGGACCGCTGGCGGCTTCCGGCGGCTATTATATCGCGTGTGCCGCCGACACGATTTTTGCAAACAGAAATACCCTTACCGGCTCGATCGGCGTTATAAGCGCAACGTCGGTGGACTTAACCGCACTTATGGCAAAGTACGGCATTAAGATGACCACCATTACGGCGGGCAAAAACAAAAATATGTTTAATATAAACAGTCCGCTTACCGATGAACAGCGCGCAATTATGCAGTCCATTGCCGACGAAGCATACGAGCAGTTTACGGATATTGTTGCGCACAGCAGGGATATGAATATTGCACAAGTGCGCCGTCTTGCCGACGGACGCATTTACACGGCGGCGCAGGCAAAAAAGAACGGACTTATCGATTATGTGGACACGTATGAAAACGCGGTGGACACTATGCTGGAAACACTCTTTGAAGATGAAGACGTTTCCGTCAGACACTTCCGTTTTGAGCGCAAAAAAACCGTGTACGATTATTTACGCGAAACGTCGCAATATGCGCTTTCGTTTTTAAAAGCGCAGGAAGCGCCCGCCGAAACCCGCTTTTTGGAATCGGTACGTAATGTTTCTGGTTTACCGGCAAAGCTCCCCCTGCCCGCCTATTACTATCACGCACCGTAAGGACGGTACCGATGGAATCTTCATGTAATTTATTCGTTCAACTATACGGAACCGACGAGGCCGTTTGTGCCGCGCAGCGGGAACGTTACCGCCGCCTGTGCGAACAGTGGCAAAAAAGATTCGGCAAAGCCCAAGACGGCAGTGCGGCGGACGGGCAAAACCCTTTTTCGCTGCT
>CAUTRX010000132.1:0-4498 GCA_963540775.1 uncultured Treponema sp.
TAGCTTATCTGAACCAAGTCGCCGACCGAACGCATATATTCTTCATCTTCTACGGGGTCTTCCGGTTCGGGAACGGCATCCGGCTGTGCATCTTGCACAGCAACGGGATCGGGGTCGGAGACAATTTCCGGCGTTTTACAGGATTGTAAGCCGAATCCTGCAAGCAATACAAGTATCAGTACAAAAAAAATGTTTTTCATAACCGATAATATAACAGTATTGTTGAAAATTGTCAAATATGATATAATTGAGGTATGGTAAAAGCTTTGTTTCCAGGTTCTTTTGATCCGCCTACTTTCGGCCACTTGAATATTCTTGAGCGCTCAAGAAAAATTTTCAGAGAAATCGATGTAGTGATTGCGGACAACAGAAACAAAAAGTATTTGTTTTCCGAAGAAGAACGCTTAGCCTTTATGCGCGAATTAACCGCACCGTGGGATAACGTCAGTGTGCATGTATGCCGCACTTTGATTGTCGATTACGCGCAAAAAAACGGGGCATCCGTTTTAATCCGCGGCATACGCGGTTCAGCCGATTTTTCGTATGAATTCGATTTATCGCTTTTAAACAGTACGTTAAATCCGAACATCGAAACGCTGTTTTTTCCGACCGATTCGCGTTTTTTTCTTTTAAAATCGAGTGCCATAAAAGAACTCGCATCTTTCGGCGGGGATATTTCGGCTATGGTTCCTGCATCCGTAGAAAAAGCGTTGCGCGTAAAATTCGGTGCAAAAAATAATAAAGCCGATGATATCGGTTGACAAGAAATTAAAAAATGTTATACTGGTTTCGGTTTACGGTCTTGTCATAATATGACATTTCGGTTATACTAAGCGATATTTTTAGAGAGGTTATACAATGGCAGTACCGAGAGCAAAAACGTCAAAGGCGCGTACGAGAAGGCGGCAGGGAATAAACATGCGTTTGCATGCACCGCATTTGATTGAATGCGCCAATTGCGGAAATTTAGTAATGCTTCACCGTGTATGTCCCAAATGCGGATTTTATCGCGGCAGGCAGGTAATTACGCCGGAAAGCAACGGCTGACAGGAGTTTTAGGATGGATGAATTATTCAGCAAGATGCAAAAATTGATTGCAGACAAATTGGAAATTGAAGAATCGAAAGTTACCATGGATGCTTCATTCCGTCAGGATCTTGGTGCAGACAGTCTCGACACCTACGAATTGGTATACGCTATCGAGGAAGAATTGGGAGTAAGCGTTCCGGATGACAAAGCAAGTGAATTTGAAACCGTCCGCGATGCTTATGACTTTTTAAAATCCCAGCAAGCATAGTTTTGCATCGGAAAGAAAGGCGGAATGCGTTGTGCTTCCGGCACTTTCTCGGAATACGGGGCGGTCAAAGCGTAATATTTGAACCGCCCTTTTTTTCAGCCGCATTGCGCCGTTGCGTTTAAGCGTGCTTTCTCTTAAGAATCCGTGTACTCTTTTTTTAAAACAAACAAATCGCTGTCATCTCAACGGAAGAAGCTTTTGAGCGACTTTCAAAAGCGACTGGGGATAAAGTTTAAAAATATACATCTTTTGGATAATGCATTTTTCCACCGATCTTTTTCCAATGAAATTTCCGGTGCCGCGGTAAATAACGAACGCTTGGAATTTTTGGGTGATGCGGTATTGGGTATGAGCGCCGCTTCGTACTTATATTCGACTCTGGCCGATTGTCCCGAAGGAGAATTAACGAAAATCAAATCGTTTGTCGTATCGGAAACGGCTTTGTCGGAAATAGCATTGGAAACGGGAGTGCAGCATTGTCTGTGTTTGGGAAAAGGCGAAGAGCTTTCCGGCGGCCGCAGTAAAAAGGCGATTTTAGCCGATGCGATGGAGGCGGTATTCGGTGCGCTGTACCTCGATTCGGGTTTTAAAGCTGCGGAAAAACTTATACTCGATTTATTGATTCCGCAAGTGGAAAAAGTAAAAGCAAACCGGCACCAAAAAGATTACAAAACCTTACTGCAGGAATTCTATCAAAAAAAATATAAAAAATGCCCCATATATGAATTGGTAAAAAAAACCGGTCCCGACCACGATCAGATTTTTTGGGTCAGCGTCCGTTTGGGGAATGACAGCTACGGCCCGCAGCAAGGCAAAAGTAAAAAAAATGCCGAACAGTCCGCCGCCCGCCATGCATGGGAACAGCTGACTCTTGACGATTCAAAATCGGATAAATAATTTGTTTTTGTCTATTTTTGTACATTTTTCTTGACAAATTTCAAAACAATGTATATTATAAATGTATGAAACGTTTACTGTCAGTGTTGATTGTGTTATGTGCAATCACTTTGCCGTTGTGCGCTTTTAGAGGCGGGCCGCTTTTGTATTTACGCGCCGATTTCGGCGGCGGACTTACCACTCCCTTTATTTCCGATGAAAGTTTAAAAGCTTTTAATAAGGGTGCTGAAAAGATGAGCGGCATGATGAGCAATTTGCTTATGAGCGGCGAAGTTGAAGGCGGCTATGTATTTTCGGGCGAACGCTTTTTCGGTTTGTCTCAAAATCATCCGTTCAGCGGTATAGGAACTTTTGCCTGTTTAGGAGTGGGGCAGGGCAACAGTGCACAAAAAATTACGGCGGATACGAGAACCGGAAAAAAAATAGATACTTTTATAAGTGTTAATTTTATGCCTGTCGTTAATTTCGGCATAATCGGTAAAGCATATTTTTTCGGTAATAGGCTTGCGCTCGGCTTGGGAGTCGGCGGCCGTATGATAGCGGATACGCGCCCCCAGTTTTTTGCCTATTCTACCGAACCGAGTGTTTTGGATGTAACAGTAGGCGAAATAACCGTAACTGAAGAAATGGTGAAAAAAATGAATCCCATTATGGCTTCGGTTAAAGGTTTAATTGAATACAATATTCCCGTTTTAGAAACAACCGACATTGTGTTGGGCTGGTTTACCCGTTACAATATATATCGTCCGAACTATATAACCGCTCCGCCCAAATTAGTAGAACTGGCGAAAGCAAACGGCGGTAATTTAACAAAACCTTTTCCCGACTATTGGCTTAATTCGTTGGACTTCGGTATTACCGTCGGTTTTGCATTTAAATTGTAAGCGCTTTTAGGAGAGATTATGAGATTTAACACAAGAAGTGTAAAATTACGTTCCGTATTGCTTTTGCAGACTGGTTTTATCGGTATTTGTTTTATTTTTGCCGCCTGTTCTCCCGGTTTTATGTCTTCATACTACATACAGCAACAAAACAGAGCGACAAACGAAAACGGCGGTTCGTCGTCTCCCGATTGGAGCGGGGAAGATAATCCCGTCCCGCCGGAACAGCCGCTTGATCCGGGAAAAATCAGTATGTTTTCGGTTATACTGCCGGACGGTAAAATTGCCGAACCCAAAGGCGGTAACGCCGTGCATACACAGCTTGCCGGTAAACTGAACGCTTCGGACGGATTTCCTTTTGCAACCTTTTCTACTGAAAAATTCAGTACATGGAAATTCCGCAGTAATTTTTCGGGCAGCAACGTCCCCGAACCTAAATACGACGGTGAAATCGAATGGAAACCCTCTCCCGAAAGCAAAAACCCCGAAAGACAGCAGTACGGTGACGGCAATGAAAGCGCTTCCGCCGGAGGAAACAGTATAAGTTCTATGACCTATTACCGTTACTGCGGCAAAAACCCGTTTAATTTGTATACAAACGAAGAATACGAAGTATACGGCGAAGACGGAAAACCTACCGGTAAAAAAGAAGCATTGATGAAACGGTTTGTATTTTACCGTTTTACCGGTAACGGCGGCGGAATCGTATCGCTTGATAATTACATCGTTGCCGTCGACACCTATACAAAGTTGGTGTTTTCATTTGCAAAACCCGTTGAATTTAAAAATGTTGTAGGAAACAATGTTCCGACAAAATGGGCCCCCGTAGACGCGGCTTCCACAGGACCCGGCGGCAAAAAATACCGCTTTTACGAATACGATCCTGCCGGTTATGTAGCCGAAGACGGCGCGTTTCACATGAGCACCGCATATAAAAATAATTTGGCAAGCGGCAATTACGACCCGACTTTTACCGGAAAATCTCCGTATTTAGGATATGTGGGCAACGGTTCGGGAGAAGATAACTCCTTTGTGATAAGCGGTACCTTAACCGTAAAAGCAAAGTATTTAAAAAACGTTTCTGTAACGGATGCTTGGGGTGATCACGGTAATGCCGACGGAACCGATTGGCCCGAATTTATCTACGATATACGCTCGCGCTCGTATGAGGGTACTGCCGTTCCGCAGTGGGATGTCTTATCTTCTTACAAAGCCGACAGCCCGGGAATTATGCCCAATGCCGCGCAACATATACAAAAAGGAACATCCCTTGAACTCGGCGGCAGTAAAGAGTATAAATTTGAAGGAGCAAAGGTTCAGCGTACTTTGGAACTTGATGCCCGCATAATCGAAATAGATATAGATGCCGGTTCAAACGATGAGATTACCGACTACGAAAAACCCATTATATATTTACGCTATG
>CAUTRX010000133.1:0-4485 GCA_963540775.1 uncultured Treponema sp.
CGGCATTTAAATTTATCTCGATTCCCGTTACCGATAAAAGAAATTTTTCAATAGATACTATGATGTTTTGCATGGGCGCAAGTGTAGCACAGCTTTAGAAAAAAGAAAATAGAGCGCATTGACAATCTTTAACTGAAATTTTACAATCGGAACCGGACAGTCGGATATTCGTTTACGGGCTTTCCGACATTTCAGCCGAATTTAAAAAAGACGGTTCGATTTACACCAACCCGTCTTGAGGGAGAATTACTATATGATAAAAGCGGCAACAATTGCCGGTTCCGATGCGTCGGGCGGCGCAGGCTTGGAAGCCGATTTAAAAACCTTTGCGGAATACGGGGTATACGGTATGACAGCGGTAACGCTGATTGCAACGATGGATCCGCACAATAATTGGGCACATGCGGTTTTTCCGCTTGACGAAAAAACACTGCGCGCGCAGCTCGAGACGATTTTTGTCGGCGTCGGGCCGGATGCCGTAAAAACGGGAATGCTCGGGTCTCCGTATGCAATAGAACTTGCCCGTGAATACATCAGTGCCGACCCGAAGCGCCCCTATGTTTTGGATCCGGTTATGGTGTGTAAGGGCGCGGGAGAGGCGTTGCACCCGGAACTGAATCGCGCGCTGGAAACAAAACTGCTGCCTTTGTGTACTGTTGTTACACCCAATCTTTTTGAGGCGGCGCAGCTTGCCGGCATGAGTGAAATAAAAACAAAGACGGACATGGAAAAAGCCGCCCGCATTATTGCCGATAAAGGTGCAAAAAATGTATTTATAAAAGGCGGATCAAAGCTGGCATCTTCCGCTTCTTTGACTTGCGCCGCCGATTTGTTTTATGACGGCACAGCCTGCGAATTTATCGAAAGCCCCCTTATAAAAACCGAGTGGACACACGGGGCCGGCTGTACGACGGCGGCTGCCGTTACCGCAGCGCTTGCACGTTCCGCGACGGTACGCGAAGCCGTTTTGTCGGCAAAAAAATTCGTAACGGAAAGTTTACAAGCTTCCTTCAAACTGAACAACTGGGTCGGCCCGGGAAATCCTTGCGCATGGCGCAAAGAGACGGTGTTTTCTCTTTCATAAACTGCCGCAAAACCGAATTTTCCGCAAAGCTGAAAGGCGTCTTGTAAAGCCGAAATTTTTACAGGACGCCCGAATTATTTACCGATTCTTGCCGGAACGGTGCAAAAATGCATAATTATATACGCCTTATCGTGCAGCTACAATGCGTTTATGAATATCGGAAAAACACTGCACTCGATTCGGCTTCAAAAAGGTATTTCAAAAAATGAATTATGCGAAAAAACGGGATTGAATAAAGGATACGTATATCGTTTGGAAAACGACTTAATCAGTCCGACCTTTGCGACTTTGGAAAAAATGGCGCACGCTTTGGGCGAATGTCTTTCCGATATTGTCAAACGCGCCGAATGCGAAAATGCCGCGTTATATACGGATATAGCTTCGGTACAGGACGAATGGGGACAAGCGGCGGAAGCTGCGCATTCGGGAACCGAGCAAAACGCGGAGTAACGTGTGCCGAGTTTTAACCGAACTTTTGTGCTGTGCTGCGGCGCACCTTCGCTTACAGTGCCGAAAACAGCGTACCGATAGCGGCCGCCGCCTCGGTATGCGGAAACAGGTTTTGAAACCCCGCACACGAAGTTTCGATGAGCCGATTGCTTTTTTCCTGAGCTTTTTGTAAAGCATCGCCGCTTGTCAATACGGATATTGCGTTTTCGACTGCGGGCGAATGTATACCTTCGGCGGCGGCTTGCGCAAAGTATGCGGCGAGCGTTTTAAAGTCGCCGGGATTTTTTTGCAAATGATACAAAACCGGCAAACTTTTTTTTCCTTCTACAATATCGTCGCCGCGCTTTTTTCCGGCATTTCCCGTCGTCAGGTTTATAATATCGTCGCGTATTTGAAAACCGACACCTATTGCCGCCGCATATTCGGCGGCCGTTTGCGCTTGTTCGGCGGAACCGCCTCCGGCCAATACCCCGCAGCGGGCGGCAAGCGACGAAAGCGTTCCGGTTTTTAAAGCAGTCATGGCAAGGTATTCTTCTATGGACGGCAGTTTTTGATTGTCTTTGTGCCATGCAATATCCATTGCCTGTCCCAAGTGAAGCCGCCGCAGTTCCGTCATCAATATGTCGTATAAAACGGTTTTTAAAGCGGGGCTACATGCACGCAGACACGCGGCCGCCTCAAAATACAGCCACGAACCGGCGTTCAATGCGCTGTCGGTGCCGTACCGTATATGGGCGGCGGGTTTTCCTCTGCGCATGTCCGCCGCGTCTTCTATATCATCGTGAATAAGACTTGCCGTATGGACAAATTCAATAAGCGGAGTAAGGGCGTAGGCTTGTTCAATTAAGGAGTCTTTTTCGGCAGCGGTTTTATCGGCACAGGACGCTTCCGCGCACAAAACGGCAAGCAGCGGCCGCCAACGCTTTCCGCCGGAAGCAATAAGATTTTTGCACGGATCGGTAAGGTTTTTAATATGTGCTGGCAGTACTGCAGGATCGATTGCTCCGAACGACTGTTCGATCCACTGCGCGGAATACGGCATATCGGGCAAATTTTCCCGTAAAACGGCTTCAATTTTTTTCAATCTTGGTATAAAATAGTCATTCATGGTAATGAGTATAGTAAATTTTTCCGATAAAGAAAATATCAGGGAGTTCGGATGTCCGTAAACTCGTATGAAAAGCCCGACTTTTGGTCTAAAAAAGCGTTTGCGGAAGGGTATCCGGCACGTTCGGTGTACAAGCTGAAAGAGATAAACGAAAAATATGCGCTGTTTGCAAAAAATGCGCATGTGCTCGATTTAGGTGCCGCTCCCGGAAGCTGGACAGTGTTTATTTTGCGGACTTTAGGCAAAACAGGCAAGCTGGTGTCGGTGGATTTAAAGCCTTTGGCGAAAAATGTGAAGGGCGACAACCTGACTTTTTTTCAGGGCGATTTATGCGATGAAGCTGTGCGTGATTTTGTAAAAGCGCAGGGGCCTTACGACGCGGTTGTGTGTGATGCCGCACCCGCAACGACGGGGAACCGTTTGGTTGACACGGCACGTTCGGCGGATTTGGCGGAGGTGGCTTTTTTTTATGCGCAGGCAATGCTTAAAACGGGGGGCGGGTTTGCGGTAAAAATATTTCAAGGTGCGGATGCCCGGGCTTTGACGGAGAAAATGAAAAAAACATTTTCAACCGCCCGAAGCTTTAAACCGGAGGCGTGCCGTTCCGAATCGTTTGAAACATATTTAATAGGGTTAAATAAAAGGGTGGATTAATATGTATACAGTTTATAGGCGCCGCCGCGGCGTTTCAAAACAACGTTTTATCTTTGTTCTTTTCAGTTTTTCTTTAGTGCTGTTGTCGGCCGCTTTTTTGTTTTTCGGGTATGGAGCCCTGTACGGACAAAAGGATAGCGGCATTTTTTTTGAACGGGATTTTACCGTTCAGGATCTTGTCGGCACACCGCTTGTTCTTCCCGATGCCGAAATTGCACAGTCGGTACCCGAAAGCGGCGACACGGACGCTTTTCAAGTGTCGGAAGTATTTGCGGGGCAGGGCGGCTACGATTTGAACGCCTCGCCTGTCAGTCGGCGCACATCTCTTTCGTTTTTGCCGGCTCCCGCCGTATGGATGCAAGCTATACAAAACGCGGATTTGTATCCGGAACTTGCGTACAGCGCATACCGCATACGCGAAGGCGACATGATCGGCGTCATTGCCGAACAGTTCGGCTTGAGTCAGGACACGTTGATAAGCGTAAACAATATACGGCAAACCCGGCGCATTCAAATCGGCGAATACTTGCGTATTCCTTCCATATCCGGAATCCTGTACACAACCAAAAGCGAGGGCGAAACGCCGGAAACGGTTGCCGAAAAGTTTCAAGTATCGGCAAAAAAAACGGCGGCGGTAAATCATTTGGTTGAGCGTACGCCTCTTGCCGCCGGAACGACGCTCTTTGTGCCCGATGCTTTTTTGGATTGGATTACGCGGCAGGAAATAAACGGCGATTTGTTTAAACGGCCTATACACGGGCGCTACTATTTCAGTTCACCTTACGGCTGGCGAAACAGTCCTTTTACGGGTAAGCGTTCTTTTCATAACGGTGTCGATATGGCGTCTCCGATGTGGACGCCTATTTACGCCGCCTTATCGGGAAAGGTTACGGTGGCCGGTTCCAGCGCCGTATACGGAAATTACGTAATCGTTTCGCATCATTCCGGTTATCGGACTTTATACGGGCATATGGCCGATATTAAAGTTCGTACCGGACAATATGTGGATACAAAAACCGTTTTGGGCTGGGTCGGCAATACCGGTATGAGTACCGGCCCCCACTTGCACTTTACGATTTTCAAACACGGCTCAACAATAAATCCGGTAAGTTTGTGGAATTAAAAAAGGCTGTACAAGGAACGGGGCAGTCCCGAAGTAACTCGCTTTAGGACTTACCCGTTTTCTACA
>CAUTRX010000134.1:0-4463 GCA_963540775.1 uncultured Treponema sp.
ATGGAAGCGGCCGCAATGCCTTTGCCTAAGCCCGAAACAACACCGCCGGTAATAAAAATATATTTTGTCATACATGCTCCATCTCATACAGATGAGAATCTTTTGCGGATTATATCACAAAAACCTGAAACACTGCAACAGAGCGCAGAGTGTGTGTGCTGCGGTTTTTATTGTGCGGCTGCATGCCCGCTCGGATACACAGCTTAGGTATGCCGAAGGTGAACGATGTAGGCATTGTTCTGCCGAGAAAAAGAAAAACAATGTATATTGACCAAGCGGATATTTTATGATAAAAATAAAGTTCATGCCGTGTGCAAATCTTAATATATGGAGGTCTTTATGGTACGGATCCGGCTAAAAAAATTCGGAACAAAAAAACGTCCTTACTACCGCATAGTCGTTCAGGATTCCCGTAAACCGCGGGACGGAACCACTATTGAAGAAGTGGGCTTATATCATCCCATTGAAGCCGAAGATAAGCAAATTTCGTTCAATGCCGAACGGGTACGCTATTGGCTCAGTGTCGGTGCGCAGCCTTCCGACACCGTCCGCAAAATTTTAAACAAAAAAAATGCGGCACAATAAGCGCAGGAGGTTCATAAAGTGGAAAAAGAGCTGATAGAATATATCGCAAAATCACTGGTTGATGATCCTGCTGCGGTTTCGGCGGAAGAAGCGGAAGGGGAGCGCGGTCCTGTAATTCAATTACGGGTTGCACCGAACGATATCGGTAAGGTGATCGGTAAATACGGACGCATCGCCAAGGCGCTGCGGACTGTGCTGAGTGCATCCGCGGGAAAGTCCGGTAAACGGTACAGCCTCGATATTTTGGATTGATGGAGAGCGTTTTTGTAATCGGGATTATCCGCGGTTCTTTCGGACTGTCGGGTAAGTTAAAAGTGGAAAGTACATCGGGCGAATATGAGCATTTTTTTAAATTAACCGATGTAACTTTGAGGAAGGGTGAAAAGCGGTTTGAAACCGCCGTCGAAGCGGCGGAGATCGGAACATCCTGCCTTTTTATAAAACTGAAGGGTATCGATTCCCCGGAACAGGCTAAAGCTTTTTCGTCGTGGGAAATTGAAGTGCCCCGAAGCATGGCTTGTCCGCTGAACGAAAACGAGTACTATGCCGAAGACTTAAAAGGCTGTACTCTTGTGTACTACGGTGCAAAAGCCGAAACGGCGGACACAAGCGGCGAAACAGACACAGCAGGCGGAAGCCGATTATCGGGTAAACCGATGAGTGTCGGAGTCGTTACGGGCGTATTGGAAGGCGGAGCGGGCGACCTTTTGGAGGTTGACGTATCCGAAAGTTTGAATGCCGGGCGCATCTGTACGGATAAAAAAAGCAAACTCGGAACGCACAAGGGGCAGGAAAAACCCAAAGCGCGTACGGTTTTGGTTCCTTTTAAAAAGGAATTTATCGGTACGGTTGATATTGAGCACGGAATCATTCAGCTTATGCACCTCTGGATTTTAGAGTAAAACGTTTTAGGTAAAACGATGAAATTTCATGTGCTGACCTTATTTCCCGAAATGCTGCACGGCTTTTTCGAAAGTTCGATTATGGCTAAAGCGGTGCAAAAGGGAATTATCGAATACGAATTGGTGAATATCAGGGATTTCGCCCTTAATAAACACAAAACCTGCGACGATACTCCTTACGGCGGAGGAGCGGGAATGCTTATGCTGCCCGGTCCCCTCGATGCCGCTTTGCAGTCGGTTTTGGGCAAACGGAAATCCCCCGATACGGGAAAAATGCGCACGAAAAAAAAGCCGCGCAAGCGTAAAGAGGGAGAACCGCGCGTTATTTACGTGACGCCTTCGGGAAAACCGTTTACCCAAAAAACGGCGATTGAATTAAGCCGTGAACAAAAACTGGTGTTTATCTGCGGGCGCTACGAAGGTATAGACCGCCGGATAATCGACAAGTGGGTGGACGATGAAATCTCGGTAGGAGATTTTGTGCTGTCATCCGGAGAGATAGCGGCTCAGGTTGTGATGGACGCGGTATACCGGTTGGTTGAGGGCGTTATATCGGCCGAAAGTCTTGCCGAAGAAAGCCATACCGGCGGGTTGTTGGAATATCCCCAATATACCAAGCCGGAAGTGTTTGACGGTATGAAGGTTCCGTCCGTGCTTTTGTCCGGCAACCATGAACGTATCCGCCGCTGGCGGCTTCGCGAACGGATTGCCAAAACATTGGCTGTGCGTCCCGATATGATAGGGGCGGCGCGGCAGGCCGGAGTGCTTACGGAAGAAGCGGAACGCTGCATTGCCGAAATAACACGCATACAAGGAGAATGCAATGGATTTGATTAAAACGATTGAAGAATCCCAAAAGCGGGAGGTTGCTTCTTTTAAAGTGGGCGACACGGTAAAAGTTCACTTTAAAATCATTGAAGGAAAAACGGAACGCGTACAGGTATATGAAGGTTTGGTATTGTGCTTTAAAAATGCGGGTGCAAGACGTACCTTTACCGTGCGCAAAAACTCATACGGCGTCGGTGTGGAACGGGTATTTCCCCTGTATTCACCGCGTATTGCCAAGATTGAAGTAGTGCGCCCCGGCCGCGTGCGCCGTTCAAAACTCTACTATATCCGCGGCAAAGTGGGTAAGGCTGCCAAAATACGCGAACTTATCGTTAAAAAGTCGGATAAAGCCGCCGCACAGGCTGCCACCGCCGCAGTTGAAACAGCTGGCGAAAATTGAAAAGCTTCAAGGGACGGGTGCAAAAGCCGCTTGCTTTTGCACCCGTCCCCAATTTCCCCCGTATCTTTTGTCATAAAGCATTATAATTCCAGCCGCATATACACAACTTACTGAAACCCCGTCAATCGGGAAGTGAATCCTTTAGAGTTACGCCCGTATTCTTTAAATCCCGCTTTTTGATACATTTGTATTGCCCGCTTATTATCCGCAACTACACTCAGTTCAAGCTGTACATAGCCTGCTTTGCGGGCGCAGTCGATACAACATTCCGTCAACACCCGTCCGATTCCCCGGCCCCAATAGTCCTTCAATATGCTGATTCCGAATTCGGCGCGATGTTTTACTTTATATTTTTTACCCACTGCTTGAACGCCAGCAGTACCGACAACCTTTCCGTCAATCAGGGCGATAAGCTCAACTTCGTCGGCACTTTCCGCCTTTTCCTTTAAGCAGGTGGCATCCCGATCAGGATCAAAGCTGCGCTCGTCTGCATAAGACAGTAAATAATCCGTTTCGGTATGTGTTTGTGTGAAGTTTTCGTATACGGCTTGCGCGTCGGTCTCACAGCCGTTTCTCACTTGCAGCGGCACTCCCGTTTTAAGTGTCACCGTTTTTTCATATTTCATTGTACATCTCGCTGCGTATCATGTTCTTTATTCATTCACGCGCTATGGTATCTTTTTTGAACGATTTTTACAATATGTCTTATTTCCGTGTCCACAATGTCAGCGTTGAAGCGGGTGTTAGGCGTTTTTTATAATCTCCTCCAGTTTATTTTCACTTACAAAACCTTTTGATCCGCCTGATTCTCCAATTTTATATGATGCAAAATATACGGCTTTTTCAAGACACTGATGAGGTTTTTGTCCTTTTAAATAATAATGAACAAAACTGGAAAAAAGAGCATCTCCTGCTCCAACGGTATTTACTACAGGTCGCGTGTATACACTTTTTACAAAATAAAATTGTTCTGTTGTTCCGTCAAAAAGCAAAGCTCCTTTTTCTCCTTGCCCTAAAACGATAACGTTGGTTTTATATTCATTATAAATGGATATAACAAAATCTTCAGGACAACACGGCAATCCCTCATCGCTCAAAAAAACGACATCTGCCTGTTCTAAAAATCTTTTATTATAAGAATCGTGAATGTCTGTTAAAATATGCACATCCGTAAAAACAGGTTTTCCAAATTTTTTTGCGTTTTTTATTAACTCATCGTTAAAATTAATATTGCAAATAACTATTCCATCACAATCTGAAACATCATGTTCGATATTTTTCAAAGAAACGTATCGTTCCTGAATATTTTTCAAATCACAATATACTTTCCGCTTTCCCTGATCGTCAAACATAACGACGGATGTACATGTGGTATCAAGCTCTTGAACAATATTTTTTGTGGAAAGGCATATTTTTTCTAAATTTTCTTTTATGAAATTTCCAAAAGGGTCTTTTCCAATAATTGAAACCGGAATAATCTCATCTCCTAATACCGAGAGGGCGTTTATTACATTATAAGCAACTCCGCTTATGTCAAGACTGACCTTATTGAATGAATACTCAATCGGACAATAATGGATAGGGAAATTCCCAATAGCAATGTTCGTTTCTATGTTGATTAATCCGCTTACTAAAATTTTCAATGTATCATTCCTTTTATATGTCTTTAGCATATCCGCCTAACATTAAATTAAACCGCAATGCAGGCTTGACCTGCGTTGTCGGCTTTGAATTTTGTGTTAGGCGAT
>CAUTRX010000135.1:0-4375 GCA_963540775.1 uncultured Treponema sp.
ACAATGATTTTTTCCGAGTATCAATCGGGGCAGGATATGTTTATCATTCAGGGCGGACAAGTAAAAATTTCCAAAGTTGTTGACGGTAACGAAGTGATTTTAGCGGTATTGCAACGGGGCGATTTTTTCGGCGAGATGGCACTGCTCGAAAATAAACCCCGTTCGGCAAACGCTATTGCGCATGAAGATTGCGTACTTATGACGGTGAACCGCGCAAACTTCGATCAAATGGTTGCCACTCAACCGCAGCTTGTTGCGCGTTTAACAACAACCCTTGCCGAACGTTTATGGTCAATGTCGCGTCAATTAACCAACGCCCGATTATACGATCCTATCGCGCGTTTGTTCGACATGCTTGCTTTGCAATTGGAGAAAAAACGCGTTCCGCTGTGTAAAGGAAAAGGCCATCAGTACGATCTTACACTGTACGATTTGGCTAATATGTGCGGTATTCCGCATGAGCAGCAGGCCGTTGTGTTGGGGCATTTTATTCAGGATCCGCGTGTTCGGCTGATCGGAAACAAAATCTTTGTGCCCGATTGCATCGAATTGATGAAAATGTCCGAATTTTTCCGTAAACAAAATCCGCAAACGGTAGTGAAGTAAAATGAAAAAAAAATATTTTGTTGTAGCCGGTTTATTTTTTAGCTTCTTTTCGGTGTTTTCCGCTTTTGCACAAAATAGGGCATCTTCAAAGGATTCCGCAGAAAAGATAGACAAAAAGGCGGCGAGTGTGCGTGTAAACGGAAAAGAACTGCCGCCGGTTTTATATATAAATCCTTCTCCCGAAAAATTGCCTGCAGGATACCGTTCCGTCGTGTTGGGTATGGATTTTGAAGCGGCAAAGGATGCACTCAAAAAGGATATTGTATTCGGCTATAGAGGGGAACGGGATGTTTCGCTGCTGCCGGAAAACCGGATTCTTATAGAAACCGCAACGGACGCTTATTTACAGCGCTGTTGGTTTCAGTTTTACGAAAATAAATTGTATACGATTATTGTGAATTTCAATCCCGAAAAAATGGATTTTTATTCGGTTTTTACAAAGCTGTTGGAAAAATACGGGGAACCGGCCGTCCTGTCGCCGGAGACGATACAGTGGCAAAATGACGAAGTTTTGCTGAGCCTTGAACGTCCCGTAAGCGTAAAGTATATAGACCGCAAAGTGTTCGACTCTTTGGCCGAAAAAAGCGGTACCGAAAAAACTGCCGCCGAAATGATTCGCACGGGTGTTTTGGATGCGCTATGAGTAAATGTCGGCTTTCGGGGCGGGGAATAGCGGTTTTATGTATCCTATGCACTGCCTGTACCTCTTCGGCACTCGAAAAAAAAGATTTGGATATAACGCGGCAGGACGGTACGGTTGTATCTTTAAACGCCGAACTTGCCCGTACCGAGGCGGAACAAAGGAAGGGGTATATGGCGCGTACGCGAATTCCCGAAGGAACCGGTATGCTTTTTATATTCGAGCGCGATCATATACTCAGTTTTTGGATGAAAAATACCCCGACGCCGCTTTCCATCGCGTATATAGATTCGCGCGGTTTTATCCGCGAAATACACGATCTTACGCCGTACAGTCTTGCAAGTGTACAATCAAGCGTATCGCTGCGTTATGCGTTGGAAGTTCCGCAAGGCTGGTTTGCAAAAAACGGAATCGTTCCGGGAGATAAAATAAGCTTACCGTAACTGCGCGCCGGTTCAGTTTTCCAATTGCGCGAGGGTTTCCCGTGCAATGCGGTCTGCCGGATCGAATTCCAATACGGCGGTAAAATAGCGTTGGGCTTCGGCGGTATTGCCTTTCTTTAAAGCTAAAAATCCCATATTCGACATAATTTTCGTATTTTCCGGTTCCGATTTTAATGCTTTTTTTAGATTTTTTTCCGCACCGTTGTAATCGCCCAATTCCGTAAGACAAATCGACAATTCGTTGTATATGTCGGCGTTTTCCCCGCCGCAGACAATGCTTTGTTCAAATGCGGATTTTGCATCCTGCCAGCGGTTTAGCCGCCGCAGTGCCCAGCCGAGCATAAACCATGCGTTCCACACTTTGGGATTTTTTTCCAAAAAGCGGCGGATACATTCAAGGCCTTTTTCTTCTTGCCCCATCGAAATAAAATCGAACGCCGATTTGAATAATTCGTCATCGAGGTTGCCGCGGTTTATTTCATCGGCGATTTCGCGCGCCCGTTTTCTTTTGTACAACAGATTTTCGTCTGCCGCTTCGTTTGCTTCCCCGATTTCCGCTGTTTGCGCACTCAGATGTAAATACGTTTCGAAACAGGATTTACTTTTTGTAAAATTCTTTTGCTTAAGATAAAAAAAGCCGGCGTTAAAAAAGGCGTCGGGTACCGCCGGTTCGGCTTGCATTGCCGTCGTATAGTAATCGTGTGCGCTTTGATCGTATGCGTCGGCGTCTTCCGTTATGCCGGAGCGCCGGTAAGAATCTGCGCGCCGGTCAAAAAATAAAGCGGAATTTAATATAACCGCAGGATTATCCGGCTCCAAACCGCGCAGTGCGGCGAATATTTCATCGGCAATTTCGTAATCTTCGTTTTTTGCTTTTAGAACCGCAGCTTCGCTCAATTCACGTACGATATCGGGTTTTGCCGCTTTAATCAAACTGCGGTAGTACAAGACATATTCGTTGTGCGGATCGTAGGAGAGGATTGTCAAAATGCCGGTAAAAATCAGTTCCGGGGTTAATGCCGCCGGATCAAAGTGAGCATTCGCCGATGTTTTTTGCACGGGCAACGGGATCGAAGTATCTATATGAAAGGCGCCGGCAGGTAAACGGAAATTTTCCGGCAACGAAATAAAAACAACGGAGTCAAGCGGATTTGCGGAACTCATACTATAGCCTGCACGGTGTTATTTTTTTTGTGTTTCAGGTTCCGCTGCGGGAGTGCCGGTACCGGCAGCTTGGGTGGCAGCGGGTTTTGTGCCGCTCTGCTGTGCAACAGGCCCTTCGGTTTTTTGTGCTGGTGCGGGGGCGCTTTGAGGCGCACTCGGAGTATTTACCGGCGCCTCTGTTGCGGGTGATATTCCGTTCTCAAAAGAACCGTCCTGTCCCTCTACGGAGTTCAACATTTTTTGCCGCACGGCGGTTAAACAGTTGTTTATATGTACCTTATAGGAAATAGGTACCGACGCTTCGTCAAAATGAATCGACAGTGTAAGCAACTCTTTTCGACCTTCTACGGGTTCGGCAGTTACAATCGTTCCTTTAAGCGGCAATATTTCGCGCGGCTCTTCAAATTCAAGTTGCAAAACGGCTTCTTTATCCTGCAAAAAATGCGCAACACCCATCATAATCAGTTTTGCACCCGAAAAGGAAAGATTGCGGACAATACAGTTACGCGGCACATTTTGAATGAGAAGGGTCGTTTCTTCCTTCAGCAATCCGAGCCGCCGCTTGGATTCTGCGGTAAGCGCGATACGTTCTTCTTTACGTGCTGCCGAATTGGCTTTCGTTTCGAGCAGACGCCCCAGCATTTCGATCAAATCGTCCGGCGGCTTCGAATTGAACGTCAGTGTTGCAATGGCGAGTTCTTTCGATTCCATGTACGGATCAATCGAAGTAACATGAGCGTTTACAAAAAAACTCATCGTTTGACCGTTTGGATCGGCAAAGAAAAAACGCAAACTGACCGGGGTGTTTGTTTTTTGAATGGCTGCATATGCACCGCCTTTTGTTCCGATAATGATACGGGCGAGCATAAGCGACGACGAATTAATAATGCACGGCCATTGGCCGCTGTTGCATTTTATGTAAATTTGTCGGGGATCGAGATTCAGGATTTTGATGATATCCTTAGAAAACATTATTTCCTTATCCCGATACAAATCATAAAACCGTGATATCTGTTGACTCGTTACAATAGCCATATGTATATCATAATCCAAAAAAATTGATTGGTCAATCCGCTGAGCGTCCGATTTCGTTCGTTCCCGCGCGGTTTTGCATAAGTATTTAAATAATTGTTTACATATTTGACTTTTTGCTTGGTGAGAAAAACCGCTTTTGATTGATCCGCGAGCCGGATAGTGCAAAAGCGGTTTTTTACGGCTAGTAAGAACCGTGTCCCGAATCGCGGGTTTTGCGGTTTTTTTTCATCAATTTGCGCTGAAGCGTCTTATTTTTTCGGTTTTGAATGGTTGAAGGTTTTTCGTAATATTCCCGTTTTTTCCATTCGCGGATAATCCCTTCTTTTTCGACCATGCGTTTAAAACGTTTTATCGCTTTTTCAAGGTTTTCCGAATCATCTACGATGATATGAGCCAACTGTAATCACCCCCCTTCGGTAATCCGTAAAACGGGGTCTTCATAATATCAAAAGAAGGGTTTTAGGTCAATACCGGTTGTTTTTCCGAT
>CAUTRX010000136.1:0-4358 GCA_963540775.1 uncultured Treponema sp.
CGTGAGCCGTATTGCAGCCAGCGGCAAAACGTGATATAGTACGGCAATTCAATAGAGATACGATTTATTTTAGCGGAGGTTGGTTATGACAAAATGGGGGGCATTTGCGATTGGAGTTGCCGTCGGCGGACTGACGGTTGCAGTTGCCCGCAAAGCGGGTTTTAAAAAAGTATGCGCAAAGGTTATCAGTGCCGGCTCGCAGTTAAAAGACGATGCGCTCGCCTTTGTGGAAACGGTAAAAGAAGACGCACAGGATATTACGGCCGAAGTGAAATTCGATAAAGCAAAAAAGACTGCCGCAAAATAACCGGAAGGCGGGTTTTCGGCTTCGTTGATGAAAGCGGGCCGGAACACAGCCGCAGATATTTTATGGATTTTTATATTGCTCATCGATTACCGGGACGTGTGCGTTTACGGTATGAACGGAACTTACTGGCACCTGTGCAGGCTATGCTGGTGCAAACCCTCGTGTCCATGCAGGACGGTATAGATTCGGTAACGGTAAATCCCGTTTCCGGCAGTATCTTGATTGAATATTCGGGCATTGAAGAAAACCGGGCGCTTGCATTTGTTAAAGCACTGGATGATTCTTACCTTGAAAATAAAGAACTTTTGGTGCAAGTCGGCACAGCGGAAGTACGCGAAAGTTTGTTTCAATCTTTGTTTGTGCTCTTTTTGGAATTCACTGTAAAAAAATTCTTTCCCCTTCCTGTGCGGAAACTGTTGTCGATATTCTCCATAATGCCGCGGATTAAAAAGGGCTTGAATGCTTTATTGTCGGGAAAGCCTTTTTGCGCCGACACCCTCGATGCGACCGCTTTGACCGTGTCTTTCGCCTCGGGAAATTTCAATACCGCCAATACAATCGCCATGTTTTTAAATATGGGCGATATTTTGGAAGATTATACGCGCAGAAAATCGTACGAAAATCTTACCCGATCATTTTTAAACACGCAGGAAACCGTTCACATTGTGCACGACGGAAACGAGTCTTCTGTTTCCATTTCGCTGTTAAAAACGGGCGATGTGGTTGTTGTCCGTTCCGATTCGGTTATTCCCGCAGACGGAACGGTCGTCGCGGGAGAAGCGGCGGTGAATCAGGCTTCTATGACCGGAGAAAGTTTACCGGTGCAAAAAACAGTCGGCTCATCGGTATTTGCTTCGACAATCGTTGAAGAGGGGGAACTTTACGTTCAAGTTAAAGCCTGCGGAAGGGAAACGCGGGTAAGTAAAATCGCATCGATGATTGACCGTATGCAGTCGCTCAAAGCCGCTTCTCAAATCCGCTCGGAACGCACTGCGGACAAACTGGTGTTTTACAATTTTTTGCTTGCAGGTCTTACCTACGCCTTTACGCGCGACTTTGTAAAAGCTTCGTTTACCCTGCTTGTGGATTATTCGTGTGCGATGAAATTGTCGGCTCCCGTGTGCGTGCTGGCGGCAATGAAAAGCTGTGCCGATGCCGGCATTACGGTAAAAGGCGGTAAGTTTTTGGAAGACTTTGCCCGCGCCGACACAATCGTTTTTGATAAAACCGGAACGCTTACCGAATCTTCGCCCAAGGTAAAGCGCATTGTCGCCTTCGGCGGAAAAACCGAGCGGGAGATTTTAAAAATTGCCGCCTGTTTGGAAGAGCACTTTCCTCATTCATTGGCGCGCGCCGTTGTACAGGAAGCGTGCGATCGCGGCATTGACCATGTCGAAGAGCACACAAAGGTATCGTATATTTTGGCGCACGGTTTGGTTTCGACTTTAAAGCGGGATGAACTGAGAATCGGGAGCGCTCACTTTATTTTTGACGACGAAAAGATTCCTAAAACGCCTGAGGCCGAACTAGTTGAAGCCGAGCTTGCAAAAAGCGGCTGTTCTTTGCTGTATTTGGCGATAAACGGCGCCTTGGCGGGTATAATTGCAATAGAAGATCCGATTCGTGCCGAGACAAAGGAAGCGGTACGGGAATTGTACCGGCTCGGTGTTAAAAATATCGTTATGCTTACCGGCGACGGTCCGGCAACGGCACGTACGATTGCGCGCAAGGCGGGCATACGCACGTATGAGGCGCAGGCACTGCCCGATACAAAGGCGGAATTTATAAAAAAACTTAAAAAAGAGGGGCATACGGTTGTGATGGTTGGCGACGGCATAAACGATTCGCCTGCACTTTCTGCCGCCGATGTCGGAATCGCGATGGCTCAAGCTTCTTCCATTGCAAGCGAAACCGCCGATATTCTTTTGTCTGCCGACGGACTGCGCTCGTTACCCCTTTTGCGCATTATTGCGCTGAATTTGATTAAGCGCATACAGGTGAATAACGGGGTAATTATCGGTGTCAATTCCGCCTTAATTGCAGGAGAGCTGTGCGGCGTTTTACCTTCGGCGTCGGCCGCCCTGCTTCATAATGCATCGACGATAGCCGTCGGCATGTCGGCTATGAGACCTTTGGCCTAAAAGGAGTGCCCGGCATGGTAGTTTCAAGTTTTTTTCCGGGGCGTATGCGGTTGCGCCATGCGGTTCTGGAAAATGAGGATATTGCCGAAGCTTTAAAGTCCGCCGTCGAAGCGCATAAATCGGTGAAGCACGTTGAGTATAACACGCGGACGGGAAGCGCACTTATTGAATATGAACCGGACAAATTGCCGCTTCAAAAATTTAAAGCATTAAAAACGGAGCTTGCCGCCTTACAAAACCTGTGCGATTCTTACACCGAAAACAAAAAAACGGAACTTTTAGCGGCGATACGGCATCTGGCCGAAAAGCTGAACGGGTAGGGGAAATATGACCAAAGAAAAAATCATTATAGATACGGATCCGGGAATTGACGATGCAGTTGCTTTGGCGATTGCCGTATTCAGCGATAAACTCGATGTAAAATTGATTACGACTGTCGCCGGAAACGTTTCCGTGGAAAAGGTTACGTCCAATACTTTGAAGTTACTGACATTTTGGGATAAACATATCCCTGTGTCGCGCGGAGCCGAGCGGCCGCTCATAGAAAAATATATCGATGCATCTCACGTACACGGGCAAAGCGGCTTGGCCGGGTTCGACTTCCCCAAGCCCGATTCGTCGCTTTTGTGCAGTGAGCACGCTGTTGAGAAAATGCATCAAGTTATAATGGCCGAAGATAAAATCACTCTTGCCGCAATCGGCCCTCTAACAAATATCGCCCTTCTTTTTGCAATGTATCCCGAAGTAAAGCCGCATATTTCGCGCCTTGTTATGATGGGCGGTTCTTTAACGCGGGGCAATAAGGGGGTTATGTCGGAATTTAATTTTGCAACCGACCCTCATGCTGCAAAAATAGTATTCGATTTCGGCGTTCCTCTTGTGATGGCTGACCTTGATATCGGGCGAAAAGCAAGTATTCCGGGAGCCGATATAGAAAAAATCAGGAGTTTCGGAAAAACCGGCGCTATGCTGTATGCTTTGCTGAAAAAATACCGTAGCGGAACCTTTGAAACGGGGCTGCATATGTATGATTCCTGTGTCTTAGCCTACATTTTAAAACCTGAACTTTTTATAACCGCCCAAGCGTTTGCCGATATTGAATTGTCGGGAACTTTAACTGTGGGCTGTTCCGTTATCGATTTGGATGGCACTTTACAAAAAAAAGAAAACGTAACCGTATTTACCGATGTGGACGTTCCGGCTTTCCGCACATGGTTTACGGAAGCTTTGTCGAAATGTAATTAAACGTGGATATTCCGTTCTCAAAAAATATATCTTGATTAAAGCGTATACGAAAAAATCGATAATTTTCAGTGATTTAACGTCTATTTTTAACAGTATTTCATATTTCTTTCTGCAAGATTGTCAATAAAAAAGAATTTGACAAATATGAATTCACGGTGTATGCTGTTTTTAATGAAAATGTTTTCAGAAAGTGTTTTTGTACTTATGACAGCAATACCCGATTGTGTTATTAAAAGGCTATATGAGAGGAGGCTGCTTTGTGAATATATCGGATCGTGTTTTAATCCGTTATGAATTGGCTAAGAAAGAGTTTTCCGGTTGGAATATCGATGTTGAAAAAATAGAGTGGGATTTTATTTTCATCCCGATTTCATTGCATAACTGGATGGATGATTCGGAAAATGGATAAATTGGGCTAAAGAAAAAAAGTGTGGCAGTGATTATGAATGTATCGTATTTTAGCCATAAAAATATTGTTGCCGGTTTTTCTCTTGCGTCGGTACGGATTGGATTAATAGAATAAAAAAATATGAACGGAATGTTTTATCCAAGCGCTGAACAATACAATTCGGCTGTTGAAATGTTAAGGTTCAAGATTTTTTATGTAGGTAATACTGAAATCGTATAAATATCTGGTACCACCAATAGAGCGAACGATATCAGCC
>CAUTRX010000137.1:0-4354 GCA_963540775.1 uncultured Treponema sp.
ACCCCTTACCTATTGCATGCCATGCAATCGCTCTAGCCAGATGAGCTACACCCCCGCATGTAGATAAAAGAATAACAAAAAAAGGCGATATGTGTCAAGTAGGAAACACATGTCCTAATCGTTGGGGCGAAGATAAAAGCGGCCGGAAATTTGTTTGGAGCGCACCACATTGATAAAGGCGGCGGGGTCGGCTTTTTTAATTTTGGGAATGACGCGGCGCACTTCGTCTGCCGACACAACCGAATACACAAGATCGCGCTCGGCATGGTTGTAGCAACCGTGTCCGTGAAACACGGTTGCGCCGTGATGCGTATTCACTTTTATTACTTCAAAAACGGCTTCGGTTTGATTTGTTATAACAAAAAGCGTCATCTTTTGATAACGGCGGTACAGATAATTCAATAATTGGGTCGATGTAAACTGAAACAAAATCGAATAGAGCGCTTTTTCCCAGCCGAACAAATAACCGGCGATTGCCAAAATAACCACATTGCCCGCAAAAATATAGTTCCATGCGTCGCGCCCGTATTTTTCGGAAATAAAAACGGCAATAAAATCGCTTCCGCCGCTGGTTGCTCCGGCAAATAAACAAAGGCTGACTGCAAGCGCATTTATACAGCCGCCGAACACTGCTGAAAGCAAAATATCGTCGGTTATCGGGTAGCCGGGCATGAAATCGGTAAAAAGTCCTGAAAGCACAATCATTAGCACCGAGTACAGTGCGTAGCGCTTGCCGACAAAGCGGAAGCTGACAAGGGCGGGAACACAATTTAAGCCGAAGTTGATAAAACTGAACGGAATATGTATGCCCGAAAAATGTAAAAAGCATTTTTGAATCAGCAGGGTAAGCCCCGTAAAGCCGCCGGGTAAGAGGCCGCCTGAGCGCACAAAGGTTTTTACGTTTGCCGCAAATAAAGCTGCAGCACACACGATCAATAAAAAGCGTTTTATCGGCGCCCCTATGTGCGCCGCCGTTGTTTTTCCGTCCATAACCAATCCATTTTATCCGCTTTTTTACGGGGCAAACTCATCGTAAAAGCGAAACAGTTCGGGGTACCAGCGCAGTAAAATTTCATTTGTGCCGTTGTACAATTCGTGACTTGCGTCCTTGCATACCGCCAGCCGCGCCGAAGCAACATGTTCGGTAAAACGATTTTGTCCGCCCAAAGATACGGTTTCGTCCTTTTCCGCTTGCAGTAAAAGCACGGGTACTGTTATCTTGCACAGATTCCCGCTTTTAAAAATGCGCCGAATTGCTTTTAACGATTCATCGAGCCATGCAAATGTTCCGCCCCACGTTTGAAAGCGTACTTCCGCCTTACGTTTGTTAAAATGATAAGAAATGCGCCTTTCGCTGCATAGCGATTTTTTATAGTCGGCACGGCGGTAATCCGCATTGAATTCGCCGTGTCCCGGAAGAAAACGGCTTCCCGCTCCGAACAGCCTGATGAATTTAAGCAGTATGAGGGCGCTTGCCTCCGACATTCCCGGTAAAGTCAACTCGAACATGGGAGCGGAAAGCGCGGCGGCGGTAAATATATCGGGATACTGCTGCAAAAAAAGGGCTGCGACCGTTCCTCCCATAGAGTGGGCAAACAACAAAAGCGGAACGCGGACGTTTTGAGCACCTTCTTGAGAGTCGCAGCGGTTGTGCAGCCGTTTTCCCAAGTCCGTCGCGAGCGGTACGGCGACTTGCCGGACAACTTCGTACGCACAGTCAACGTAGGTTTGAAACCTGCGTATATGTACCTTTGAGCCGTGTTTTATTTCGCGGCCGGAAAAGCCGTGCCCGAACTGATCGAAACGGCACAGCGCGAAACCTTGCCGTAACATATAATACGACAGCTCGTCAAGCTTTGAGCAGAATTCGCAAAATCCGTGAAAAAGAACAACAAGGCCGCGGCAGCTGCTCTGCTTTTGCTGCGACGAGTTACCGGACGCAAAACCGTCGGGAACAAAGGTTTCGCAGTAGATTTCTTTGTTATCGGCCGTACGGATATAGCGGACTGTGCGCAGTTTATCCAAAAAGGGTTCCGCTTCGTCCTTCATTATCCGCTCAAAATCCGTTTCATCAATCGGATTAAAGTTCGGATAGCTTTGTGCCGTATCAAGAACCTTGTATTTCACTCTTTTCCTCTGTTTCTCCGTGATTCCGAATGCCTAGCGGAGTAATTACCCGACAGCGGTGCCGGAACAAACAGGCCGCGCACCTATCCGAAAGCGATGCACATCCGGGACGGCGCTTTTACCAACCGCCGGACGCACCGCCCCCGCCAAAAGAGCCTCCCCCGCCCGAAAATCCTCCGAAGCTGCCGGAAGAACTTCTCCCAAAGCCCCCCGACGATCGGCCGCCGAAAGAACGGTCGTTCATAGCTTGCAAAAATGAAGCCGCAGCGGCCGCTTTCCACAAACTGCCCCTGCCGTACCTTCGGCCTTTGCGGTTCATTCCCGACATCATACATAAAAAGAATATAAGCAAGACGACAAAGGATAAAAAACCGCCTTCTTCCGTTTTATCTTCTTCCGCAATGATAAAACCTTCATCGGTATCGACAAATTCTGCCGCATCGGGAACGGCAAGCGCTGCTATTTGCCGAACGGCGGCGGCAACGCCCTTTCCGTAATCGCCGCTTTTAAAATACGGGGTGATAATTTTTCGGATAATCAAGCCGGCCTGCATATCGGTTAACACGCCTTCAAGTCCGTAGCCGACTTCTATGCGGATTTTTTTTTCGGCGGCGGCAATGAGCAAAAGAACCCCGTTATCTTTTCCCGCCTGACCGAGTTTCCACGCTTCGACTGTCCGTATCGAAAACGATTCGATACTTTCACCTTCAAGGCGCGGCACCGTCAAAACCGCTATCTGAATGCCCGTATCGCGGTTCAATTTTTCCAAATAGTTTTCGACGGTTTGAATATCGTGCGAACCGAGCATTTTTGCATAATCGTTTACCGCACCGCGCAAGGGCGGAACGTTCAGTGCAAAAAGATTAAAAGCCGAAAAGAAGAAAATTAAGGAGCCGGCAAAAACGGCGGCCGCGGACGGGAACGGTTTCGGCGAAAACCGCTTTAACGGAAGCTCCGATTTTATACGTTTTTTGATAATAGTAAAAATCATTCGCCGCCCTCCAGTACCGCAAGCCCGTTGTGCAGTTCGTCGGGATTATCCGCAGACGGCGGAAAATGCTTCGCCAAAAGCGCGCCGCACTTTTCTACCGTTGAAACAAGCGCGCAGCGAGTACCTCCGTTGTGCCGTGCAGCCTGCGAAGCGAAGCCTGCAGAAAGTCCTGCGGCAAGTGCGTCCCACGCGCTTTGCTCTATTTTGCGCGAAATGCCGCGGTCGGCAATAATGCACACTTTTTTTTCCAACAGCGAAATAAAAATCAAGATACCTGCATGTTCGCGCGTATCGTATATGCCGCTTTCGGCGAAAAAACGCATTGCACGCCGGAACACCGCCGCATTTCTGTAAGCGGCAGGAACAATCAATCGGTCTATTGCGGGAATGTTTGCGCACCAAAATAACAGCGCCGTACACAAAAAAATAAGAGCGCCGGCGCACAGCGGCATTATCCAATCGGGAGCGCTGCCCCAAAAAAAGCCTGCGGCAAACGACGACAGGGCGGGCAAAAACCACATAAAAACGGCAAAGGCAATGGCCGCGCAGGTAAGGGCAAACAGCAATTCCCAAAACGAATAATGATGACTTGCCGCCGTAAGCGCAACGACAATCTCACCGCTCGTTGTCTTTTCTGCGCGGACAACGGCTTGAGAAACCGCTTCGGCATCCTGTTCGGTTAAATGTGCGCGCCTTAAAACACGCGCACGGTAATCGCGTCCGGTCATGGAAGTCCGCTAAAAAGAAACCGTAGGAGCCGAAGACGCTTTTTCGTCGGCGGAAAAATACGGCTTTTGCGTAAAACCGGTCATACCGGCAATGATGTTTTGCGGAAACACACGCACCGAACGGTTATACAGCTGAACGGCGTCGTTAAAGCGCTTGCGCTCGACGCTGATACGGTTTTCGGTACCTTCAAGTTGGTTTTGCAAAGATAAAAACTGTTCGTTCGCTTTTAACTCGGGATAATTTTCGGCTACGGATAAAAGCCTGCGTAAAGAACCGCCCAAAGAATTTTGCGCTTCCTGAAAACGTTTAAAAGCCTGCTCATCGGTCAGCACGTCCGTAGGCATGTGCATAACACCGCCGGCTTTGGCACGCGCTTCGCTTACATCGGTGAGCACCTGCGACTCGTGGGCGGCGTATCCTTTTACCGTCGCCACAAGGTTGGGAATTAAATCCAAACGGCGCTGATATTGATTTTCGACTTGAGCCCACTGCCCGTTGATTTGTTCT
>CAUTRX010000138.1:0-4352 GCA_963540775.1 uncultured Treponema sp.
GTGTCCGTAATGATGTCGGACATGCGGCGACGGCGGCTTATAACGTCCAAAAGATTCGCTTTGGGCGCTATACCCAGCAATACATTTACGTTCGCCATACCCAAATCACCGTCTATCAAAATAACCTTTTTACCCGCTTGCGCATAGGCAATCGCCATATTGACGGCAATATTCGTCTTTCCCACGCCGCCTTTACCGCTGGTGACAGCGATGATGCGGGTTTTGTTTCCGGTCCGCGCTCTTTCTCCTGCATCGGGAGCGCCCTTTTCCAAGCGGCGCTGCATCATCGTTTTTAATTCGGATGCCTGATATTCCATAATGTCGCCTTATGCTCCTTCCGCCGAAAATTTTCTATCGATATGTTCCCGATCTATTTCAAAATCGACCAATTCTATAAGCATACGCACCGGATTCGCCTTTTCAAGATCGCGCGGCACACGCTGACCGACGGAAAAGTATACCGCAGGTTTTGCTTTTTCATCCATAATGCTTATCACGCCCCCTATACAGCTGGTTTCGTCCATTTTGGTTACGACAAGCGCACTGTAATCGAAGATTTCGTACTGCTGCATAATCATGCGCAAATCGCTGACCTTTGTCGATGCCGAAACGGTTAAAAATACCTGCGAAGGGATTCTGCGCAAATCCAAAATTTTACGCATCCGCGCAAGCCCTTCGTAATCTTTGGGACTGTGACCGGTCGTATCGATAAGGATAATATCCACATCTTTTGAATAAAGGTTCAAAAGTTTTTGCATATCCTCAATTGTGTCGGCCAAATCGACCGGTATGTCCATGAGGTTTCCGTAAGTCTCAAGCTGCTGCTTCGCGGCAATACGGTAGCTGTCGGTGGTAACAAGACGCACACGGCGCGGCGTACCGCCGGATTCGCGAAGTACCGTATAGCGCGCCGCAAGTTTCGCTATCGATGTGGTTTTTCCGACTCCCGTCGGCCCGACTAAAATAATTACCTGCGGTCCCTCTTTATATTCAACATCGGCAACGCGTATCGTTTCACCGATAAAATCGACTACGGCTTTTTTGATTTTTTCAAAATCATCCAATTCTTCAAGCGAATATTCTTTGCGGATTCTATCGACAATATTTTTTATGTACGCGGAGGTAAATTCATTTTTTTTCAGCAACTCCTGTATGCGCACGATTGCAGGGTGTTCTTCGCGGCAGAATGCCGACGTTTTTTCGTCAAACTCACGCCGGAGCGAACGCATTTCGTCCAGTATGAGCTTCATTTGCGGATTCGAAACATTTTTGTTCGCTTCAAGAATTTTTCGCTTTTCCTGTTCAAAATTCATTTGAGTAGGAACAACCGTATTTTTCCGCGCTTCGGGAGGCATTACCACATAAGTTACTTCAAACTCTTTTTTTTTGAAAAACCCGAAAGCTCCCCCCGAATCGATTGTATTGCGGCGGATAACCTGATAATCCCTGCCGTACAGAGCTCGTATTTTACTTACGCAATCTTCATATGAAACTCCGCGCATACGAAGCGGCGGCTGTTCGGGAATATTAAGCGCCAACTTTTATTTCTCCTAAATTCTCAAGTTTTATGTCGTTGACTATTTCGGGCACGGAAAGCACCACCAACCCCGGAATTTCGCGCTCCGTACTCGACTTTATTAAAATGCGCGCCTCTTCCGGACACAAAATAACGGGCATAAAGCCTTTGCCCTGCGCAGCTGCCATAGAAGCGCTTAAAGCCGCAATCCACGCCCCCTGTTCGGCAGGTTCCAGCGCCGCAACGGGACCGTTTACCGTGTCCACTCTGCTTGCCACCAGTTTTTGTAAAAAATCCGGTTCGACAGTCAGTACGTGCATAAGGCGGTTTTCGTCGGAATACTGCAAACAAATTTGGCGCGCCAAAGCTTGACGCACTTTTTCGACCAACACATCCGTCTTTTTGGTCACAGGGCCGAAGTCGGCCAAAGTTTCGAAAATCGCAACCATATTGCGTATGGAAACCTGTTCGCGCAAAAGCCCCTGCATAACCTTTTGTATTTCACCCATGTTGAATATTTTGGTAACTTCTTCGACAACGGCAGGATATTCCTTTTTCAGCGTGTCGACGATTGCCTGAATTTCCTGCCTTCCCAAAATTTCGGCCGCATGCGCTTTTATCAATTCGGTTAAGTGCGTTGCGATTATCGTCGGCGGATCGACTACCGCATAACCTGAACGTTCGGCCTTTTCGCGGTCCTCTTCGGGAATCCATATTGCCGGAAGCCCGAATGCGGGATCGACGGCGGCTTCTCCCTGAATCTCTTCGGTTACTGCGCCCGTATTCATGCACATATACCAGCCCATACGGATAACGCTCGATCCGACGGCCGCACCTTTTATCTTAAAGCAATATTCGTTCGGACTTAACTGCATATTATCGATAATGCGTATGGGAGGAACGACCAGCCCCATATCGAGGGCGCCTTCGCGCCGTATGCGGGTAATGCGCTCCAAAAGTTCGGCGCCTTTTTCTTTATCCACCAAGGGAATGAGAGCAAAGCCCAATTCCAAAGACAAGGGATCCAACGGCACGACGGGACTCATGTCCGCAGCCGAACCGCCCTGCGTTTGACGGCGCTCGGCTTCTTTTGCAAGCTGTGCGGCAAATGCATTTTCCTGCTTTATCTTCAATTTGCGTCCGATGTAAAACAAAGCCGCACCGATCGGAATAAGCACATACCACGGAAATCCGGGTAAAAATCCGATAAGCGCCATCGTAACGCCGGCAACGTAATAAACCCATGCATTTTGCGAAAACTGACGCTGCATGTCTTCGCCCATTGAAGCTTTTCCGTCCGAAGCCGAACGCGTAACGATAATGCCGGTTGCAACGGAAATAAACAGCGAAGGTATTTGCGAAAGCAGCCCGTCGCCGATAGTGAATTTCGCATACGTTTGTATCGCCAAATTAAAAGGTTCGTTTCGAAGCACCATACCGAAGATGATGCCGACAATGAGGTTGATAACCGTTATAAAAATGCCAACTTTAACGTTTCCCGATACGAATTTCGTCGCACCGTCCATAGAACCGTAAAAACCCGCCTCGCGCTGTATCTCCAGCTTTTTGGTACGCGCTTCGTCTTCGCTTATCGCACCTTGATTATATTCCGACTCGACGGCGGCCTGTTTCATGGGCATAGCGTCTAAAGTAAAACGGGCGGCTACTTCGGCAATGCGGGTTGCGCCTTTTGTGATGACAAAAGCTTGGACGGCAATCAATACGATAAAGATAACCAAACCGATAACCAAACCTTCGGTGCCGCCGCTTCCGACAACAAAGCTTCCGAACGCCGTAATAAGCTGGCCTTTAAATTGCGCCCCTTGAGTCAATATAAGACGCGTCGAAGATACGTTCAGCGCAAGGCTGTACACGGTCGAGATAAGCAGCATGGTCGGAAAAAACGAAAAATCGATTGCCCGCGGCGTATACATAACGATAAGTAAAATAAGCAAAGCGAGCAAAAGGTTTACCGCCATGAGCGTATCCAAAATGACTGTCGGCAGCGGTATAAGGAGCATAAGCACAATGGCTATAACCGCAGCGGACATTGTAACGTCAGATGTTTTTTTTGCAGATTCTTTTTTTTCCGGCACTTTCCCACCCGTCATATCTTTTTACCTTTCATAGCATACACTTTTCCGAGTATTGTTGCAAGAACGGTATAATATGCCTCTGGTATTATATCACCGATTTCGGTTTCTGCATAGAGGGCGCGCGCGAGCGGACGGTTTTCAACTATCGAAACATCATTTTCACGCGCTATTTCCTTTATGCGCTGAGCAAGTAAATCCTGCCCCTTCGCCGTAACCATAGGTCCTTGCATAACTTCTTTATCGTACAAAACCGCAACCGCAAAGTGGGTCGGGTTTGTGATAACCACATCGGCTTTTGCGACATTGGCCTGCATATTGCCTTGCATAAGCTCACGCATAAATTGGCGCAGGCGACTTTTTATCAAAGGATCGCCTTCCATCGTTTTGAACTCTTCTTTAACTTCCTGTTTGGTCATTTTCATAGATTCGATAAACTGCCTGCGCTGAACCAAATAGTCGGGCACGGCGATTATCAAAAAAATGACGGCGGCGATAACCAAAATTTTCGCCCCCATAAAGGCAATATGGGTAATGCCGTTCCATAAATTCGTATTTAGAAGCGAAAACAAAACCGGCAAATCGTTTTTGATCGTAATGTATGCAACCGAAAAAACAACAGTCACTTTCAAAAGCGATTTAAACACGTTAAAAGCGCCTTCAAACGAAAAAAGCGTTTTGCGGAAATATTCGCCGAAGTGCGGCAGTATTTTTGAAAATTTGGGTTCGATCGGCTTAACGGA
>CAUTRX010000139.1:0-4344 GCA_963540775.1 uncultured Treponema sp.
AAACGCGAAGGGTGCTCGGTCGTGTCGTTTACGGCCCTCATAGTTCCCACAACGGTCGTTTGATCCTGAATTTGTACATCGATAATTTGCCCCTGCTCGACAGCGGCTAAAAAATCGGTGTAAGAGATGGAAGGATACGCATTCGCCTCTCGGCCGAATAATCCGAAGGCCAACAGCAAAAGTGCCGCCAATGACAAAAAGATTAAGCCGACGCGGCCGCCCGACGGCGGCGGTATTTTACTTCCGCCCGAATTTTCGTTTTTTTTACCTGTATGTTTTGAAGAACCCTGCTTCATTTGTTTTCCTTACATCCTGCCGAAAAGCGGAAGCGTTAAAACTCCGGTTTTTCAACAGCTTTTTCTGACTTAACTGCGATGTTCAAAATTGAGTTAGCGCAACATACATACTTAATTTTGAACTCGTCGCTCATCTTCAAAAGCTCAACTTGAATCTTCTAAAGATGCTCGAACATAAATAAAACGGTATTATCCGCCGTACCGTTACCGGCACAGTCTTTAACATACCACACGGGATACCCCAGAGGAGCCCCCCATATACACACGGGGCTTCCGTCCCGCTCTATTACCGGAAGCAAACTCTTGTGCGGCGGGAGGACACCCCATTCGTTCCGGATTTTTTTTAAAGTTTTATGTTTTCCGTCCGCCGTTTGTATGCGCTCCCCGGCAAGAGCGCCGCGGAGCGTCACGGGAAGCATAAAGGGACCGGCGCACATGTTCCCGTATTTATTTTCGGCAGGGTTTTGTCGTTTCCGCACCCGTAAAGAAGAAGCGGCAACAACATCAACGGTACCGAAAGGCAAACCGTACGTTCCCGGTTTTTCTATTTTTATGCAAAACGGCAATTCTTTTTCGGTGCTGTTTTTTTGTGCGCATACCTTTTGCATAAAAACAAATTGTTTTACTACCCGCAGTTCGATTCCGCAGCCCGAAACCCGTCTTTGTCCGCCGGCGAACGCTTTAAGCGGTTCGTACGGAATCCTTCCGCGTACGCCGATCCGTTCCAAAGCCGTGTACAGCGCTCGTATGCGTACCGCAAAGGGTGCATCGAAAAAACGGCCGGAACACGTGCGCAAACAATGCATAGGCTGCCGTACCGCCGTTTTATCGGTACAGACAGTAAAAACAGGCTCCCACACAATATCTTTTGCAAAAGCATCTATACACGCATTCGTTTCAGCGGCTTTTTGCGCACCGCAAAGTACTCCCGTATCCCAGCCGGGAAGATACTTATTCAAAAACGGAATTATGCGTAAACGCATATTATTGCGGTAATATGCGAGATCGGTATTTGTAGCATCCGTACAAAATGGCACCGCATATTCGTGTGCATAGGCTTCTATTTGCGAACGGCGGATATCCAAAAGGGGGCGGCAAAAAACCCCGCGTCTTCGGGCAATCCCCGCAGAAGCATTGCCCGAAATACCGGCAGCCGCTCCCTGAAAAAAACGCTGCAAAAGCGTTTCCAGCTGATCGTCGCGGTTATGCGCCAAAAGAACAAAGTCGGCGTTTTGGGCGCGCGCTTCTTTTTCCAATAAGTCGTAACGTACAAAACGCGCAGCTTCTTCAAGCCCCGCTTTTCTTTGCGCCGCCACAGACACAATTTCGCCGGGCGGTACGGTTTTTACGGTACAGGAAACCCCCAGCTGTGCGCAGTATTTTTGCACACAAAGCGCATCGGCTTCGCTTTGCTCGGCGGGGCGTATATTGTGATTTACGGTTATAACCGACAACAAAAAAGAACGCGTGCACGCTTTGTTTTTATCCGCCGCATTTTCAGCTGCGGAATGCTGCGACAAAATATGCAGCGCATGGAGCATAACCGCGGAATCGACGCCGCCCGATACCGCTAAAAGCAGCGATGTCGGCGTGGAGGAAAAAACGATACCGCATTTTTCCATCCCCGCTGCAACCTGCCGCAACAACGAATGCACGGAAACTTAGCGTAGAGGCCGTACCGCGGCGACAACTTCATCACTTCCGGTTAATACCGTTATGCCGGAAGCAAGGTTAAGGTCTTTTACGGTCAATTGCGCATTTAAACTCAAATTGCTTACATCCGCAACGATACGCACGGGTAAATCTTTGGGCAAACATTTGATATCTATTTTTTGAATACCTTTTTCCAAACTGCCGCCTTCGCGCACCCCGACGGGGCTGCCCTGCAGTAAAACCTTCATTGTAACGCTCAAAGGTTTTTTCGGATCTAGCGCATGAAAATCGACATGCAGATTTCTGTCGGTTACAATGTCGTATTCGGTCGCTTTAATTAAAACGGGTTTACCTTCTTTTCCGTCGATAATCAATGAAATCAAAGTGGTGGCGGTAGCCGTTTTCCATATTTTGGTAAATTCTTTTTCATCGATGTCAAGCATACATGCTTCACCTTTTGAATCATACATAACGGCAGGAAGCCGTCCTTTTTCGCGAAGCTTTTTTGCAGCGCCCTTACCGCTGACCGTTCTGACAGCGGCATTTAAACTCAAATTTTCCATACGGAACTCCTAAAAAGTGAAAATAAAATTTACGGGAAAACACTGAAAAAAAATCGAACGAGAACATACCCCATCGTTCATCACGCCAGAGTTTTCCTTAAAATTCAACTTGTAATATTTTTAATAAACCGTTATTACATAAAGATTTATTAAAAATTCGGCCCCTTTCAAAACCCAATCGAGTTCCGAAGGCGTCATAGCTGGACCGGCTGGATTCGAACCAGCGGAATACCGGTACCAAAAACCGGTGGCTTACCACTTGCCGACGGTCCAATAATCAAATGCAAATTTCATCAAAGATAAAATCCGCAAAAGGGCATTTAAATGCGCTCGGGTAATACGGTTTCTTCTTCCACATGCCCCGCTTCATACTCGGCAAGGATCCTGCTCTGCAGTTCCGTACGGAACGCCGAACTTATAGGATGCGCTACATCCTTATAATCCCCGCTGCCGGTTTTACGGCTCGGCATTGCAATAAATAAACCCGTTTTACCTTCAACAATTTTTACATTGTGCACTACAAAACAATTATCAAATGTAACTGTTACGTATGCTTTTAAGTTTCCTTTCGCCGCCACCTTACGAATACGAATTTCGGTAATCTGCATAACCACTCCTCACCTGGCAAAACAGCCCTTTGTGCAGTGCACATTATGCAAGCGCAGTACACGGGCTTACAAAAAAGCACCTCCAAGCGCCGCAAAGTCGAGTGTAGGCGTTTTTTGCTTCTTTTTCGGAAGAAAAAACACCGTAAACTGCAGAACCGGAACCGGTCATATCCGCAAAATCGGCACGGCAAGCCTTTAAAGCTTTCAATGCCTGTGCAATGACCGGATGAGATTCTGCCAGCGGTTCCGTAAAACTGTTACCGAAAGTCCACTCAACAGCCGGCTTCCGGTATATGTTTTCAAGTTCCGCAACTCCGGGAAACATCCTTGTCTGAGCCCTGTCCATCCACCTATCCAAAAGCGCGTACGCTTCCTTGGTAGAGCTGTGAACATCGGGTTGCACAAGCACATAAAAAAGATCAGCACGCAAGCCGATTTCCCTTATAAACTCGCCGCGTCCTGTCGCAAGGGCACAGCCCCCCGACAGAAAAAAGGCAACATCGCTTCCGATTCCGCATGCCGCCTGCATTTTTTGCTTTTCGGATAAACCAGTTTCAAACAGTTTATCCAAAGCAACAAGCAAAGCCGCCGCATCGGAAGATCCGCCGCCCAAACCGGCACCGCACGGAATACGTTTTATCAAATCGACCCGCACTCCGTCTTTGATACCGGTAAGATTACAAAATTCAGCATATGCCGCCGTAAGTGTATTTTCCGCGGGGAGCCGTATTCCTTCCGTCGTTAAACGGCAACCGCTCCCCCCCGCCGCTTTACTGACGGTTAAATCGTCGTACAAAGAAACCGCCTGCAATACACTTTCAATGTTGTGATACCCGTCGTTCCGTCCCGATTCCCGGCGGGAAAGAACCCGTAAATGCAAATTAACCTTTGCGGGTGCACGAATACACAACCTGTTCGGCATAGCTTAATTATACAGAAAAACACTTTTTTGTCAAACGGTTTACGGGAAAAAGTATATTTTAATGCGTCGAAGAAAAAGTAAAAAACTAAAAAAAATCAAAAATTTTTTTCGCAATAATATTAAAAAACAGTTGACAGAAATGAAACTCTCATCTATGTTTAATATGAAGTTCATAATTAAGGAAGTACCCACATGCTCACTGACAGCGAATTGCTGGACTATTCTTCAAGCGCGGGCTATGAAATCGAAAATGCCTACGACGACGATTTTGAAGATGACGACTTTGACGATTTTGAAGATGA
>CAUTRX010000140.1:0-4319 GCA_963540775.1 uncultured Treponema sp.
CCGGCATTCGAGCCGTTCGTATACAGCGATACGAGCCTCTCGTATGCAGCGATACGAACCGTTAGTAGTGCCCGATACGAGCTGCCGGTACACTCGATACGGCACCGGTGCGGTAACACAAACTGAACTATGTATTCTTGACACGGGAATGCTAAAATGTTAGGTTTTCCGTATATTTAAGGAAAACCTTTCAAAACCGATTCGCCATCCGCACGGAATAAGTCGGATACGTACGATTTTTAGAGGTTTCCTATTTTACTGAGGAGCAAAGTATGAAACTTAATCGTATGCTTATTGCAGGCGTGATTGCGCTTGCATGTGTTTCAAATCCGCTTTTTGCAAAGGGAACTAAGGAAGCACCTGCGCCGAAGGCTGCGGATACTGCGGGCAGAACCGCAAAGCCCGAAATTCTGCGTATGTCCGTTCTAAACGGTCCCAGCGGTATCGGTATGGGGCCCCTTTTTGAAAATGCCCCCGATTTGGACGGCGTTCCTTCAACCTTTGAAGTGTCGGCTTCTCCGCAAGTGCTGTTGCCCAAGCTTCTAAAAGGCGAAGTCGATGCGGGGATTTTACCCATAAATCTTGCGGCTAAAGTGTACACTGCAAACAAACAGGCAGTCGTTTTGGCGGCTATTACGGGTAACGGTATGCTTTCGGTTATAAGCCGCGATACATCCGTTAAAAGTCTTGCCGATTTAAAAGGCAAAAAACTTACCGTTGCCGGTCAAGGGGGCACTCCCGATTATATGATCCGCTATTTGGCGCGTTCGGAAGGAATTGAACTCAATACCGCAGGCGGAATCGAAATCGATTTTTCGATTCCTACGCCCGAAATCGTTCCCGCCCTTCTTGCAGGCAAGGTCGATTACGCCCTTGTGCCCGAACCTTTTTCGACGGTTGCCGCTATCAAGGATAAAACCGTCGTACGCGTGTTGGACGTGCAAAAGCTCTATGAAAAAGCCTGCGGTATCGGCGGCTGTGAATATCCGGTTATGGCGCTGGTGGTGCGCAAGGCCTTTGCCGAACAATATCCTGCAACCCTTGACTTGTTTTTGCAGGCGTGTAAAAAATCGGTTGAAGCGGTAAATGCCGACCCGAAAGCTGCGGGCGCTTTGGTTGAAAAACACACGCTCGGTTTAAAAGCGCCGATTGTTGCAGCTTCGGTTCCGCGCTCGGCCTTTGTGTGGCAAACCGCCTCGGAAAGCAGGCAAGGCGTAGAGCGCCTTTTGTCCGTTTTTGCCGAATTTGCGCCCGAATCCATCGGAGGAAAGCTTCCCGACGACGGCTTTTATTTAAAATAATTCTTTGTTATACTTGCCGGCATGACTGTACAAAAATCGGGTGTCTTACACGCACTTGACGGGATTTTTACTTCGACGGTTTTGCCGGCTTGTACGCTTCTTTTTATTTGGCACGTGCAAAGCCTGCGTTTGGGGCTGCCGCTTGTGCTTCCGGCGCCCGCTGCGGTTTTTCGGCGCATTGCCGCTCTTATCCCCGATACGCGCTTTTGGCATCATGCGGGAGCTACGGCGTTGCGCAGTTTCCGTTCGTTTTTTATTTCCCTCATGGTATCGATTGTCTTGGGCACCCTTGCCGGTCTTTTTTCATCTTTTAGGGGTTTTATCGGCTTTCCGATGGGGATTATCAAAGCGTCTCCGGTTGTGTCTTTTATTTTGCTTGCGGTGTTTTGGTTTTCGACCGATACGGTACCTGTTTTTATCGGCTTACTGATGACGCTGCCGATTATGAGCGGCTCCTGCGCTGCGGGTATACGCGAAACGGATCCGAAGATTCTTGCAATGGCGCGCATTTACGGGTTCAGCCTTGTGCAAAAAATCCGCTATATTTATGTGCCTTCGGTACTGCCGTATTTTTTGTCGGGAGCGTTGACGGCTTTTTCACTCAGCTGGAAAGTGGTTGCCGCCGCCGAAGTGATTTGTCTTCCCAAAAGAGGAATCGGGACGGCTATGCAAACCGCCAAAACTCATATAGAAACGGCGGATGTGTTTGTTTATACGATTGCAATCATCGTATTGAGTTATATATGCGAGCGCGCTTTGGGCTTGCTGTTTGAACTGCGGAAAAAACGATGACGGACATTCGCATACACAACTTGACGCTTGCGCGCGGCGGAAAAAGCCTGTTCAAAGATTTTTCCTTTGATTTTGAAAGTGAAACAATCACCGCTCTGATTGCGCCTTCCGGGGCGGGAAAAACCAGTTTACTAGACTTGATAGCGGGCTTATTACAAATCGATGATACGAGCATTTCGTTTTGCGTGAGGGGAAAACCCCGTACCGCGCGGGCGCTTATTTCCTATGTGTTTCAGGAAGACCGTTTAATTAAAAGTTCAACCGTGTTTCAAAACGTTCTCTTGCCTCTTGTGTCATTGTTCCCTGCCGCAGAAGCGAAAAAGCGCGCCCGTACCTACCTTGAAAAATGCGGCTTAGAGGATAAATTAAACGCCTTTCCGGGAGAACTTTCGGGGGGCGAAAAACAGCGGGTGTCTTTAGCGCGCGCTTTTGCCTATCCTTCGCGCATTTTACTGATGGACGAAGCTTTTCAATCTTTGGACTTGCATATAAAATTCCGCCTTATGGCCCTTTTTGTAAAACTGTGTAGGGAAGAAAAGCGTACCGTTCTTTTAGTTACCCACGATATCCGCGAAGCTTTCTGCCTTGCCCAACGCATTGTCGTTTTGCGCGGCAGTCCGCTTTCGATAGTGCTTGACGAAAAAAACGAAAACGAGCTTTTTCATCGGGATGAAACTGAATCGGATGGGGACGGTGCACAGGTGCTTTCATCGGCGGGGGAATCAAACACAACAGCAAAAGAATCGGGGCAGGAGGCGGTAAAAAACGCCTACATCCGTCTCAGTCCTGCAAAAGCTGTCCTCGAAGAAAAAATCCTAAACTGTTTGGCCGAATAGGGAGGTTACTTCGCGTACCGCCTTTATAAGTGCTTCGATGTCTTTTTGCGTTTGCGTCAAGCCGAACGAAAAGCGCACGGAACTGCGCGCAGTATCTTCGTCGATTTTCATCGCGCTTAAAACAGGGCGTTTGTTTTTGCGTGCCGAGCATGCAGAACCTGTTGAAATGTAAAAGCCCCGTTCGCTTAAAGCGCGCACGGTAACCGCTCCGGGGATACCCTTAAAGCTTGCCTGTACAATCCACGGCGAATATAAATCGGAAGAGGCGGCGCGCGCTTCGGGAATAATCGTACAGCCCGGAATCTGTTGTAAAGCGTCGATAAAAAAAGCGGCTTTTTCTTTTTGCGCTTCGAGGGCTGCCGTGCATGCGCCTTTTTCGGCGTAAGTTTCAAGGCAGCGCATAAGGCTCCATGCGCCGAAAAGGTTTTCCGTACCGCTTCGGATACCGCCTTCCTGACCGCCGCCTTTTAAAAAGCTTTCCGTGCGCGATGCCGTATACAAAAGACCTGCGCCGCGCGCACCGTATATTTTGTGGGCGCTTATTGCAGCGCTGTCTATGCCCGGATAGGAAAAATCAAAGGGAATTTTGCCTGCGGCTTGCACGGCGTCTACGTGCAGTTTCGGCCGCCTTCCTTTTATTTTTTGCAGGACATCGGCGATTTGATATATCGGCTGGACGGCTCCCGTTTCGTTGTTGACGGCCATAATGCACACCAGTTCGGTATCGTCGGCACATTTTTTTAAAACTTCATCGGCGCTTACGATGCCGTCTTTACCGCAGCCGGCAATGATAATGCGTCTTCCGCAGCGTTCCAGTGCAAGGGCCTGTTCGCGGACGGCTGCGTGTTCTATCGCGCTTATAACGATACTGCCTTTAACCGGCTTTTGCAGTAAAGAAAGCAGGGGAATATGATTCGATTCGGTGCCGCCTGATGTAAAAACAAGGTGTTCGGGCTTAACTTGTAAAACGGCAGCGCAACGGTTGCGCGCTTCCTCAAGTTTTTTTCGCGCTTCAATGCCCGCCTTGTGCACGCTCGAAGGATTGGCCGCGTATTTTTGTGCAATATTCATGGCTTCGGCAGCTATGTCGGGGTTTTGCGGTGCGCTTGCAGCCCAATCAAAGTACTGTGCGGATATATTCATCTTCAACTTCTCTTATAAGTGCGGATTTTATGCCTTTTTGCAATATAAGGCGGACGGTTGCGCAGCTGTTCTTTTTGTCCTTTTTCATCGCTTTTAAAAGCACTTCGGAAGGATTGTCTGTTGCGGATTTTGCACTGCCGTCCACTGTCGTTGTCGGATTGTCTTTAACAAGGGGGGGGGCTCGCCGTACTTTTTGCAGCGCGGGGTGAACGGCTTCGCAGCTCCAGCCGTAGCTTTGAAGCGTTTT
>CAUTRX010000141.1:0-4296 GCA_963540775.1 uncultured Treponema sp.
ACAGAGGCTTACCATGCATAAAAAATACTGCGGATTTGTGTCCGCTCTTTTATTCATAGTGCTGATTTTTTCCTGCTCGCAGCAGCCTATCTTTTGGGCGATTGCTCAGGAGATAAAACTGCTTGATCCTTCCCTAAAGGGTAATGTTCATGCGGTTGTCCGCTGCAATACTGCTTTGTATGCGGCAAACGGAAATGTGTATCGAAAGCCGCTTAAAAGCGAGCGCGGCTGGCAAAAGATTGCGAGTCCGGCGGGAAATGCGGCGTACCTTGCCGCCTCAAATACCCATGTATACGCGCTTATCGCAAAGGGCGAAAACTGTTCCGTCTATGCTTTGCCCGCTTCGGGCGACAGCTGGCAGGAGGTTGCGGGAACATCGGGTAAGGCGAATGAGGTTGTTATCTTTGACAACGGCGTAAGCGGAGCGGGGCGCAACGCATATGTGAGAGTCGGCGGCAGTGTGTATGAATTAACGGGTGTTACAAAGGCGCCGCAACAACATCAAACGGTGCGGGAGGTTCAACTCTTGCCGCGGCAGCGATAGGAAGTACCGATTATTTTGCAAACACCCGCGCCTTTTGCTCGGACGGTTCAAGATTGTATATGGCCGACGGTACAAAAATCAAAACGGGTACAACACATGCAAATCTTACCGATTCTTCGGTAAGCACATCGGAAAAAGTTATCGGCCTTGCATATGTTGCGAGAGAAAACCGTCTTGTCGCGGGAACAAAAAAGGGCGCGGAAGAAATAAAGCTTACTTCGGGGACTCCGCAAAGTGCCGGATTGTTGGGCGCCAACGCCGAAGCCGCTTTCGGCGAGAGCGAAATATTCTCCGTTGCCTGTTTCGGTCCGGACGATAACAACACCGTCTATGCCGGAGCGGGGAAAGCGGCTTCAAACAAATACAACGCTTTGTGGGGCTATTATCCTGCACGCGGTAATTGGAATTACGAATAGATTCGCCCTATGGATTTGTTCAGCGGGGCGGCGGCAAAGCAATCGTTAAAAGAAGGGCCGCTTGCCGCGCGCATGCGGCCGCGGAACCTTGACGAATATATCGGGCAAGACCACATTGTCGGTAAAGGGCGGCTGTTGCGCCGCGCCATTGCCGCAGACAGGCTCAGTTCCGTTATCTTTTACGGGCCGCCGGGAACGGGAAAAACCACCCTCGCGCGCGTTATCGCAAATCATACCAAAAGCAATTTTGTAAGTTTGAATGCCGTTCTCAGCGGTGTGCAGCACATCCGCGAGGCGATTTCGCACGCGGATGAACAGCGTTCATTGTATAATCGGCGCACCATTTTGTTTGTTGACGAAGTGCACCGCTGGAACAAAAGCCAGCAGGATGCGCTGTTGCCGTGGGTCGAAAACGGAACCATTATCTTGGTGGGCGCCACTACCGAAAATCCTTTTTTTGAAGTCAATAAGGCTCTCGTAAGCAGAAGCCGCGTATTTCAGCTTTTTGCGCTTACAAAAGACGATTTAATGAACGCCGCCCGTGCCGCCCTCTCGGACAAAGAGCGCGGTTACGGCCTTAAAAATGTTCGGTTTGAACAGGGGGCGCTTGAACATTTAATCGATACGGCAAACGGAGACGCGCGCAGTCTTTTGAACGCGCTTGAACTTGCCGTTGAAACTGCGGACGGACAGCAGTGTGACGAAGCCCCCGACGGGCAGCCGAAAGCCGATTGCATTTACATAAGCCGCGAAACTGCAGAAGAAAGTATTCAAAAAAAAGCCGTGCTGTACGACCGTGACGGCGACTATCACTACGATATAATCAGCGCTTTTATAAAAAGTCTTCGCGGGCGCGATCCTGATGCGGCTATGTATTGGATGGCGCGTATGCTCGCTGCAGGAGAAGATCCGCATTTTATTTTCCGCAGAATGCTTATTTCCGCCTGCGAAGATACCGGTTTAGCCGATCCTCGTGCGGTAGGTATAGTTGAAAGCTGTGCCGCCGCCTTCGACCGCATCGGTTTACCTGAAGGGCGTTTTATGCTTACGCAGGCGGCGCTTTATCTTGCCACCTGCCCCAAGTCGAACAGTACGCTGTGTTTTTTCGACGCACTGAAATCCGTTTCCGAAGAAAATGCCGAAGTGCCCGACCACCTGAAAGACGCCTCCCGCGATGCCGAAGCGTTGGGACACGGCAAAGGTTATATGTACCCGCATGCGTACAAAGACCATTGGACGGCCCAGCAGTACCTCCCCGACAATTTAAGCGGAAGAGTTTTTTACAATCCGAGCGGGCAGGGCTACGAAAAAATTATCCGCGATGAAGTTTTAAGCCGGCGTGAACTGCAAATTGCCGCGATGCTCGAAAAATTTGAAGATGAAACCGTTCCCGGCGGTGCGGATGATTCCGGCATTTTCGAAGCACACTCTTGCGGGGGTAAAACTTTTTGGGAAAAGCGGACGCAAAGCGGCAAAACCGAGCTGCTTCATTCTCTGCGCGATATTTTAATTGAATCGGCCGATTTGAATACAAACAGCCGCACCCTTATTGTAAACGCCGACGATGCCCTGCTTTTGTGGGAGGTCAATCGCAAAACTCCCGACGGTTTTACCGTCGCCCTGTGCCGAAGCGAAAAAAATATGCAGGTTTTGGCGCAATACACAAGTACGCTCGAAGATTTACATCGTCCCGCTCTGGTCGGTATGCCGCAAAGCGGTTCAAACCCGATTGATTTACAAACGGCTTTACAAAACGACGTGTTTTCCGACGTTGTGTTCGACCGCATTTTTTACCGTAATCCCGTCGGTGCCGTCTCCGACATTGAAAAGCTGCAAACCGAATTATCGCTTTTATTTCCGTTTGCGGCAAAAAATATACGCGTCCTTATCGCACAAAAAATTCCCTGCGGTGCACAGCGTCTTTCGGATTTATGTGCGGATTTTTGCACGGACGGACAAAAACTTATAGCGCAGGCAAAAGAAGCTGAAGAGGCTTTTTATACGGATAAGACAAATCCTCTTTTTTCGTGGGACGAAAATGCAATCGCTTTTGCACTGGAGCAGCCGTTTTTACCCTCCGCCGGCGAAGAAGCGGGCGAAAAAAAGCCGGAACTTCGTACCGATACACGGATTTTATGCGAAAAACGTACTCTGAGCGCCGATGAGATTGAGCGCTGGTTTTACGCGGAAAAATCGCCGTATGCTGCGGCATTGGAAAAACATATGGGTAAAGACGGTATTCTCGAATTTAAAAATCTACTTATACGGAATTCCGCAAAACGGACTTTCAATTGGAGTTCCCGTGTTGCTTTTTTCACCCTAACGTGGTAAAGTGTCGGTCGGGAGCATCGCTATGAATTTTATTTTTTTAGGGCCGCCGGGTGCCGGCAAAGGAACATTGGCTGCGGCGGTTTCGGCTTTGTACGGTATTCCGCATATATCTACGGGAGAAATTTTCCGTGCCGCTATAAAAGCGCAAACTCCGCTGGGGCGCAAAGTCAAAACGATTATAGATTCGGGTTCTTTGGTCGGCGACGACATTACTATCGAATTGATTAAAGAACGCCTTTCGCAGCCGGACACAAAAGACGGCTTTATTTTGGACGGTTTTCCGCGTACTATCGCACAAGCCGAAGCTTTGGAAAAAATCGCAAAAATCGACAGTGCCGTAAACTTTGATATAGACGATGTCGCCGTTGTCGAGCGTCTTTCCGGACGCCGCGTATGCCGCAAGTGTTCTCATAATTTTCATGTCGTGTTTATGCCGCCCGAAAAAGAAAACACTTGTACACAGTGCGGCGGTGAGCTTTACATCCGCGACGACGATAAGCCCGAATCGATAAAACACCGTTTGGAAGTATACCGACTGCAAACCGCGCCGCTTATCGATTTTTACCGCCGCTGCAATTTGTTAAAAGATATCGATGCAAAACCGGCGACCGATACCGTTTTGGAAACTTTTAAGGCGGCTTTTCCCTTGCCCTAAGCTGAACAACAAGAGGACGTATGAATACGGCGATTTTGTGGGACATAGAAAATGTTACGCCGCCACGCGGAACGAATTACATTCAACTCATCATAGATACGATTTCCGAAGAAGGGAAAATTTCTTACGCGATGGCCTTTGCCGATTGGAACCGCAATAACATAAAAAACATCGCTTCCGAGTTGGCGGCAAACAGTTTTGAATTGATTCACGTTCCCGCTTCGCGCAAAGACAGTTCCGATATGTCAATGGTGGCTCACGGGGTTGAATTGATCTTTCAGTATCCGCATATCGAAAAATTCGTACTGATTACCGGCGATGCGGATTTCCGTCCGCTTTTATTGAGTTTG
>CAUTRX010000142.1:0-4292 GCA_963540775.1 uncultured Treponema sp.
GTTTACGAAACTTTAATATGGTACACGGTGGAGACGCCGCTTATACCCTTAAATTTAACACGCTGCCGCCAGACGGTTTTTGTTACGCACGCAACGGCGTGTTTAACCGCGGCATCTTCAAACAGTTTTTTGGAAATAACGACTTCATTGGGTTCGGACGCCCCTTGAATACGCGCTGCCGTATTTACGGTTGAGCCGAAATAATCCAGCCTGCCGTTTAAAGTTACCACAATCGCCGGCCCGTCGTGAATCCCTATTTTTACTTCTATTTTTTCTTCGGCGGGTTTGTCGGCATAATGCGCAATCATCCTTTGCTGCGCTTTTAACGACGCCTCAACCGCTTTGTGCGGATTTACAAAAACCCCCATCACCGCATCGCCGATTGTTTTAATCGGAACACCGCCATAGCTTTGTATCGTATCAAACAGAATGCGAAAATGCTCCCGCACTGCCGAAAAAGCCCTTGCATCTCCGAGCCGTTCATACATTTGCGTAGACCCCTTAATGTCGGTAAACAAAATAACGGCTTTCATTATGTGAAGCGACTGATCCGAAAGCAAAACGTCATTGCCCATAAGCGTGCGGTACAAATTATTTTGAATAAGATCGACTCCCCGTACCGTATTCGGGCGTATCCATGTTAAATACCGTCCCGCCTGCACATCGTCGTTTACGGCTTTTACATAAACCTCGTGCAAGGCGCTGTCCGTTTCTTTTATATTCGGATGGATCGAAAAGAACACTTCAATATTGTCGTCGAGCGTATTTGTAAACGATTTATTGCACGCCGTGCAAAAATCTTCGGAACGGGCTTCGTGAAAAGACAGCGTTTCATGCCCGACGCTTCCGCACACGGGGCAATGGTATATCCAGTCAATCGTAAAAACACCGTCGTATACACCCTGAACAAAAATATCCAAGACGCCCTCCCTCGTTTCCCCGATTTTATCGGCCAATCCGTACACATCGATATGAAACAATTCGGCGTCGGAACAATTCATCAATACGGAGGCGATTTTATCGGCAGCGTTTTGATTTTTTTCGTGCTTTAATTGAATATGCATAATCAATTCCTCTCTTATTAACATAAACAATAAAGCCCGCATGTTGATTACACGGCCGCCGTAAAATTCCCGAAAATTCATTCTTGCGCACAGGAGCAAAACGCTTCGATTATTTCACGCATATATCCGTCCGTGTCGTAAAACCAGCTGCCTATGTGCGGCGCGTGTTCGACAATAACAAGCTTTTTGGGTTCCCGTGCGGCTTCGTACAGTTGGCGGGCGGCATCGGGCGGTACAAGGGTATCGTTTGCGCCGTGAAACAAAAGCAGTTTAAACTGCTGCGGTTGAGGGCACCGGCTCAGAATTGTACCCGGTGCGTCTTCAAAAAAGAAAAAACCGTTTACCAGCCGGTTTACACAGGAGGCCGCACCGGCAACGCAGTTGAAAAGCGCATTTTGCACAAGTCCCGACGACAAAAACAAGCCCAGCTGGTGGCGCACCTGATCCGAAAATCTAAAAAAGCCGCAATCGACGACCAGCGTTTTTAAACTGCGCCGCTCCGCTTCAAAATCGTCTTTTACGGCAAGAATTCCGTACGCACACTGAACGGAAGCGGACGCCCCCATGGAAACGCCGTGTAAAATAATGCGTGTGCGCGCACCGAAACGCTGCCTAAGATAGCGCAGCCACAGCGCAATATCGGCCGCATCGGTTTTAAGATATCCCAGCCCCGTATATGTGCCGCCGCTTTCGCCGTGAGCACGCAGATCGATACTCAACACCGAAAAGCCGCGCTCGTAATACGATTCTTCCAAATAACTTAAACCGCTTGCAGAATCGGAAAATCCGTGAACAAGCACGGCAAAATCGGCCGGTTCGCTCGGCGGCGGTGCATCCTGCTCGGACGGTAAAAACGGCCGGCAGATTATATGCGGCTGCAAGCGTAAATCGGCGCACAGTTTTATCGGTGCAACGGGAAAAAAGTAAAAACGCCGCCGTATCGACGACAAAATCGAAACGCGTTCCCGATTCTCTTCGTTACGGCGGTTTTTCGCTTCGAGTAACGGCGTTATAACTTTTTCGTCTTTAACGTGGGCGGTTTTGTCCACATACGAGTTTTTTGTGTATACGCTGCGCACACACAAAACCCTAAACAGCATAAAACCGGCCGTAAAACAAAAAAGCGCAAAACCGGCTGCGCACAAAAAAAGCACGAAGACAAAAAACATACCGAATTATATACCACAAAAGCGCCTGCGTGTCACGGTATACCGCAATACGTATGCCTGAAAACCGTAAAGTGCGGCCGGACACAAAAACAGAAAATAAGGACAAACAACAAACAAAAAATACATAATTGCGAAATTCGTAATACTGTGCTATACTGCTGAAATGTTGACACTTGCAGCCCTGTGCGCCATCGGAACGGAAAAGATTCTCGCAAACGAACTTAAAAAACTCGGTTTTAAAACATGCGGCACGGCGGCGGGACGAGTGTTGTTTTTTTGTCCCGAAACCGAATTATTTACTCCGAATTTGTGCTTGCGTACCGCCGACAGAATTTACTTACAAGCGGCTTTTTTTTCCGCCGACAATTTTGACGATTTATTTGAAGGCGTATATGCCGTCGCTTGGCAGGATTTTTTTTATAAAGACGTAAAACCGCATGTGGATAAAGTTCGCCTCTACGCGAGCAAATTGACATCGCAGCACAGCGTTCAGTCGATTGTTCACAAGGCAATTTGCAAAAAACTCGGCACTGTCTGGCATATGGAAGTGCTGCCCGAAAGCGGCGTCCAAGCGGACATACGCGTATACATAGAAAAAAACAGCGTATCGGTATTGCTTGACCTGTCGGGTGTTCCGCTCAACCGCAGGGGGTACCGCAAAGACGGCGGCAGTGCCCCCATACGAGAAACGCTCGCCGCGGCCCTGCTTCAGTTTATGTGTTGGCGGCGCAAAACTCCGCTGCACGACCCTTTTTGCGGATCGGGAACGATTGCAATTGAAGCGGCCTTATATGCGTACGATATTGCCCCCGGTTTCGGCCGCCGCTTTGCATTGGAAAAAACAGCCCTCTTCGATCCTAGCCGTGCCGATGAAATACGCAAGCGCGAAGCGGCAAAAATACGACCCGACGCACAAGCGCGCATTACGGGCACCGACATAGATCCTGCCGCTGTTGAGCGCGCGCGCGCAAATGCCGAACGCGCGTGTACCGCCGCAGGAAAAGCCTTACAGCTTATCGGAAGCGATTTGCGCATACAAAGACCCGAATTCGACTGCGCGGATTTTGCCGATCTAAAAGCGCCGTACGAAACGGGATTGCTCATTGCAAACCCGCCTTACGGAGAGCGGCTGAACACGCCGGCCGAAATTCAATCTTTATACGCCCGAATGCATTCGCTTTTCATCGATTTTGCCGGCTGGGAGGCGGGTTTTATCAGCGCGTCAAACGAATTTGAAGAGGCAATCGGCAAGCGGGCAACTTCGGTAAAGCCCTTAAAGGGCGGTAACTTGGACACCTTTTTTTATATGTACAAAAACGGCACGCAAAACGTGCACCGGTAAACGGAGGATAAAATGGGAATTGTGGTAGATCACGAAGAACGCAAAAAAGTGATTTTAAAAAAAGCGCTCGATGTAATTATCGAAGAAGGCTTTGAAGATGCAACATTTCAAAAAATTGCCGACCGCTGCGGCATTACGCGCACCACTTTGTATATTTATTTTAAAAACAAACGCGAAATATTTTTATGGAGCATAAAGCAATTAACCGCGGGATTGGAAAGTGCACTTTTGACGATTATAGGCGACAAAAACCGCAGCTGCAAAGACAGATTGTTAGCCGTTCTCGAAAGCATTGTGCAAAGCTGCGTCGACAACCGTCGCTTATTTCAAGTGATTTTAACCTATCTTATTCAAATACAAAAAATGGGAAAAAATCCCGGCGACAGAGTTCGCCGCAGAATCGTCCGCCTGCGCCACCTGCTTTCCACCCTCTTGATTGAAGGCAAAAAAAACGGCGATTTTAAACCGATAAATGTAAAAGCCGCCAACGAAATGTTTTATTCCTTTATTGAATCGGCTATCTTCCGCCTTGCCGTTCTAAATCAACAAAGCGTCGAAGAAATAGTGTCGTCTTTGCAGCTGGCGGTTGCGGGTATAAGCAGGGAATAGCCTTGAATGTTTAAATTCGATGTTACTTTGGAAAAAAGAATTGCTTGCGGTGAAAAACCGCGGCGAAAAACCGTTGACAAAAACTTTTTTACCGTGTTTACTGTAAGG
>CAUTRX010000143.1:0-4269 GCA_963540775.1 uncultured Treponema sp.
TTTAAATCTGTACACGGTACTCAACAGTGCTCAGCCGGAAAGCGCCGAACGCCTTGCGCCTGCACTACAGCGGTGCGTATCGGTGTTGGAAAACGCCTGCGTTTTATCCGATTCGAAAAATTTGCACTTGGCGGAAGACGGTATCCGCATAGACGAGGTTTTAACTGCAAAAGCAGCCCGCGCTTTGCAAAAATACGGGCGTTTAACCGGACATTCCGGTGCGGAAGCGGCGGGAAACTTTTTGCTGTCATCGATATTGCAAAAAGCGTCGGAAATGGATGTGCTTACGCTCGCAGACATATATCCGTATATAGCGGGCACGAATAATTTTTATCCGCACATCGAAGTACTCGGCTTTGAAAAAGGTACCCCCGTGTGGGCATGGACGGCCGCGTCGAACATCGGGTATACAAAAGAAAACGGCGGTACCGTTACACTGCGTACTTCATTTATGCAAGGCGAAACGCATTACGCAATTATAAACGGTATAGATCCTTTTGCCGCCGCCGAAGTACACGGCCGGCGTCATCCCAGTGACGCCCGTTTTGAAGCGATCGATTCGTCGGGATATTCATACAGCGCGCAAACAAAAACTTTGTTTTTCAAATATCTCCATACATCGCCGGAAGAAATCGTCCGATTATTTAAATACATACCGGTACAGGCAAAACCGGAAAATACGGCCGAGGACAAGCCCGAAAACGCCGTTGCCGAAGAGGCGCCCGCGCCGAATGGAACCGCAGCACCGAAAGCCGCGGCCAACGAAGACGATGATGAATAAAGCGGGCGGCGAATAATTAACAGTAAATTTTTTTTAAAATTTTGTACCATTTTTTATAAATCTGTGTTATACTAACCGTATGCGGCTTGGCCGAAAATCGCACAAATGCGAGGAGTTTCTGTGAATAAACGCGATTTTCCGAAAATTCATTTTTACGATCAGGATTTTGTAGATATATATGATAAAACATGGTCATGGATAGACGGCTTTTGGTTGGATCCGAAAAGCGCAGCCCAAAGCGACGACGGATATTTTATTTACCGCGCAAAAGAAGATGAGCTGATTATCGATCAATTGGAATCGGTATTTGCTTCATTTTTTTTGGTGTATTCAAATCGCAATTTCCCCGCTTATCAAAACCTCTATTATTTTTACAAGCGGCAGGAAAAAAACGGCGCTATACGGCGTCAATACAATCTTACCGACAATACCGTGGTTATGCAAAAAGACAATCCCGAAGGAATCGCTCTGCCGCTTTTTGCATGGGCGGAATTCAATCTGTATCATAAATCGGCAAACAAACGCCGCATAAAAGAAGTAATGCCCGTTTTGCAAAAACACATGACATGGATTGAAACCAACTTTAAAAGAGAAAACGGTTTATACGCGGCACCGGTTCAAGCCGGCGGTATGTTCAATTCGCCGCGCGACAAAACCTGCTACCCCGTCGATTTTAACGGTGCCATGGCGGTAAGCGCTTTGTACATGGCCGCTCTGGGCGATATACTCAACGAAAAAGATTTGAATTTTCAATACAAACGTTTGTATTTTTCGTTAAAAACCCGCATCAATTCACTTATGTGGAATAAGGATACGGGCTTTTATCACGATTTGAACGAAAAAGGCGAAATGTTGCCGCACAAAACGGTTGCGGGATTTTGGCCTCTTTTAGCCGAAATTCCCAACGAAGACAAAGCCGAATTGCTTATTTCGCATTTGACAAACCCCAAAACTTTCGGCACCGACCACCCCTTTCCGTCCCTTTCGGCAGATGAAAAAAAATTCAGTAAAGACGGCGAAGGTTATCGCGGAAGCGTTTTCCCCGCCTGTAATTTTATGATTATAAAAGGCTTGGAAAAATACCAGCGCTACGATTTGGCGCGCGAAGCGGCGATACGCCACTTGTATTATATTTTGGATGCGATGTTTCCGCACGGGAATGAAAAAGCCGAGCGCGGAGATTTGTGGGAAGCCTATTTACCCTGTAAAGAAGGTGTCGCCAAATTGAGCGGCAATTCCGCATTTCCGCGCAAACGTCATTTGCATTTTATCGGTCTTTCGGCGATTGCGCTGATGATAGAAAACGTTATCGGCTTATCAATCAGTTTGCCGCGGAAAACGGTCGACTGGATTATTCCCAACTTGGAAATTATGGGCATAGAAAACCTGTCCTTAAAACGCAATATGATTACGATTTTATCGAATAAAAGCGTGCGCGGATGGGAAATTCAAATGGAAAGCGAAAAACTCTATTATTTTACGATAAATATTCTCGGACAAAAGAAAAAGACGCTTCCCATCCCGTCGGGTAAATGTTCCATGCTTATAGATAAACTCTGACGGCGGATGCGATGAAAACGCTGGAAGCCGTTATAGAAATAGGTTCCACCGGTATCCGGCTGGTGGTTTGCGAGCTATCCGCCCAAAATACGTGGACGGCAATCGACCGCTCGGAACAGCCGGTACCGCTCGGACGCGACGTGTTTACCGGCGGCATAATCAGCCGAGAAACGCTTTTGCAGTGCCTGCGCATTTTGAACCGCTTCCGTGAACAGCTTGCAGGCTGGAAGATCGGCGCCGAACACGTTTCCGTTATCGCGACCAGCGCTTTGCGTGAAGCGCGCAACCGCGACGCCGTCGTAGACCGTATTCAGGTAAAAACGGGTTTTCACATTAAAGTTATAAACGGCATAGAAGAAAACCGCTTGATGTACATTGCCGTTTTGGAAGTGCTGCGCCAAGAGGCGCCCAACATACAAGGACAAAACTCGGTTATTTTGGAAATCGGCGGCGGTTCGACCGAAATAATGCTCTTTGAGCAGGGCAAAATGGCGGCAGTCCACAGTTTGCGGCTGGGAACGGTTATAATCGAGCAGTATATAAAATCCATGACCGGTTCGCGCCGCGAAGCGAGACGGTTTTTGGAAGATTTTATAAAAAATGCCGGCGGCAGCTTGAATACCGAAGCCAATTTGCAAAAAATCCGCCAATTTATTACCATCGGCAGTGAAATGCAAATTGCGGCAAAAGAAGCCGGACAAAAAATCGGAGCGCGCACCCGTATCATTACACGGGAAAAATTCAATGCCTTTGTCGATGAAATTCAGCAATATTCGACCGATGAATGTATGGCGCGTTTTAAAATCGACTACACGGAGGCAAAATCGCTTCCGGTCGGCCTTTTAACATATAAACTTTTTATAGAATTGACGAACGCAAAAAAAATCATCGTTTCGGATACATCTATCCGCGAAGGTTTGTTATTAAGCAAACTGTCCGCCCAAAGCAATTTGCAAGCCGATTTTGCCTCTCAAATTATCGCATCGGCGCTGAACATAGGCCGAAAATACCGCATAGACGAAAATCACGCCCAATATGTACGGAAAACGGCGCTGTTTATCTACGACAAAATGGAAACCGAATTGGGTTTGGATAAAGAAGCCCGCTTGCTTTTGGAAGTGGCGGCAATTCTTCACGATATCGGCATGTTTATTCGCGCAAGCGGCCACCAAATTCACAGTCAATACATCATTTCGCACTCCGATATTTTCGGTTTAACGCAAGACCGCATTCAAATTGTCGCCCTCGTCGCGCGCTACCACAACGGCGCCCTGCACGACAGTTCCGAAGAAGCTTTCCGCGCACTGCCGCGCAGCGACCGCACCCTTGTTCTAAAGCTTGCGGCGATTTTACGAGTGGCCGACGCTTTGGATAGAAGTCATTCTCAGCGCATTACCGATATCGCGATTTTACAAAAGGAAGATTCGTTTATTTTGCGGGTAAAAAATACACACGACACGAATTTGGAAAAATCGGCTTTGGCGGAAAAAGGTGATTTATTCGAATCGATTTTCGGCTATAATATCCGTATTGCGTAAAATTCCGTACAAAGAGGTTGTTCCGTTATAATATGAAAAATAAAAAACCGCGTTTTTTTAACAGAGAATTGTCGTGGATCGAATTTAACAGGCGCGTACTCGGCGAAGCCGGCCGCAAAGAAAATCCGCCTTTGGAGCGCTTGAAATTTCTTGCCATTGTGTCGTCCAACTTCGACGAATTTTTTATGGTACGCGTTGCGGGCTTAAAGCACCAGCAGCGCATAAATCCGAATGTTCCCGACAGCACCGGTTTAACGCCGGCCGAGCAGCTTTACCATATATCGGAGCACGTACATGCGATAATTTCGTAACAGCATACAATGCTCCGCGAACAGATTTTTCCGCTTTTGGAAAAAAAAGGCTTAACCTATATTTCTCCCGATGATTTTA
>CAUTRX010000144.1:0-4267 GCA_963540775.1 uncultured Treponema sp.
AACATCACATTTTACAGAAGGTAAGGATATGGTTATTTTAACGCTCAATTGCGGAAGTTCGTCCGCAAAATATCAAGTGTACGATTGGGATGCAAAAGACGTGCTTGCTTCGGGTGTGGTAGAACGCGTAACGCAGGACGGTTCGGGAATTACGCACAATGCCAAAGGCCGGGACGAATTTGTCAAATTGAAGGCATGTCCCACTCACAAAGAGGCAATTGAACTTATCATAGAAACAATCACCGACAAAAATGTCGGCGTTATTTCCGATATGCAGGTTATTAAAGCGGTGGGGCACCGCGTTTTGCACGGCGGCGACAAATTTACCAAGTCGGTGCTTGTTACCGACGAAGTGCTGGAAACGTTCCGCTCCGTGCAGGATTTGGGGCCGTTGCACATTCCGGCCAATATTATGGGTATAGAGGCGGCGCAAAAAGTGCTGCCCGACGTTCCTCATTGCGCGGTGATGGACACGGCATGGCACCAAACAATGCCGCCGTCTTCGTTTATGTATGCCATTCCGCATGAATGGTACGAAAAATATGCGGCACGCCGCTACGGTTTCCACGGTACGTCGTTTTTATATACGGCGAAACGTGCAAGCGTGCTTTTGGGCAAAAAACCCGCCGATACGAATGTTATTATTGCGCATATCGGTAACGGAGCGTCCATTTGCGCCGTAAAAGAGGGCAAGTGCTTTGATACGTCTATGGGAATCACCCCGCTTGAAGGATTGGTGATGGGTACCCGTTGCGGCGATATGGACTGTGCTTTGCCCTTTTACATTATGCGCAAAACCGGTATGAGCGCCGCCGAAATGGATGCGGCTTTGAACAAAAAAAGCGGCCTTTTGGGCATTACCGGAAAATACGTTGACCGGCGCGACGTTACAAAAGCGGCGCAGGAAGGTGATAAAAAAGCCGGGCTTGCCCTCGAAATGGAATGCTACCGATTGCGCAAATATTTTGGTGCATATTTGGCCGCGATCGGCCCCGTAGACGCGATTGTGTTTACCGCCGGTGTCGGCGAATTTGCCGCACACATCAGAGCAAAAGCGGTTGCGGGACTTGATTTTTTAGGCATTAAAATGGATCCGGCAAAAAACGAACTGGCGCGCACCCGCAACGCCGAAACGTGCATCAGTACCGACGACTCGCGGATAAAAATATTCGTCATTCCCACCGATGAAGAACTCGTTATGACCGAAGACGCGTACGCCCTTATGAAAGGAACCTACGATGTGCATACGAATTTTACTTACAGCTTCCAAAGCAAGGATTACGTAAACAAAGCGCGTGAAGAGGGCTTACAGCGCGATCTGGAAAAAAAACCGGAGCTGGCGCGGATTATCGCCCGTCCGCAATAAAAAACCTCCGCACGGATAAACGAACAGACCGCCGCTACAAAAGCGGCGGGAAAATCCGCATTCGAAAAGGCTATGCAAAAAGCATGGCCTTTTTTATTTCGGAAGCGGTTTGAGCGCCTGCAAGCAAAGCCGCCAATTCAAAGCCGAGCGCGGCCGCCGTTCCCGGCCCGCGGGAGGTCAGCACGGTACCGTCGAGGACGGTGTCCTGCACAAGATACGATGTCGGCCGTGCATTCGGCGCGCTTTTATCCAAGTTTTCCGTTCCCGGATATCCGGTAAACCGTTTTCCGTCCAACAAGCCCAAAGGGGCAAAAACCGCAGCCGGAGCCGCGCATATGGCCGAAATTATTCCGCCTTTTTGCTTTACCGCTTGCAAAATCAATGCGGTATCGGCATTTTTCGCTAAATTGACACTGCCCGGCATACCGCCCGGACAAAACGCCGCATCGGGTACATCGCCTTTTTCAATACGTTCAATCAAATCGGCACTTGTTATGTCCGCTTCAATTTTTACGGCATGAGCGCCTTTTACGCACAGCGACGGAGCGTTCATACTCACCAGATACACTTGTATACCCGCACGGCGCAAAATATCCGTAGGCACAAGCGCTTCGGTTTCTTCAAAACCGTCGGCCAGCAATACTGCACATGTTTTCATATATCCCCCTGCGTTACACGGAATCGGGCTTCGCCCCGAAAGCACACGGCTTTGGAAACGTCCCCGTACAAGTATATCACATTACAGCCGGTTCGTCTTGTCTAAGTACTTGACATTTTTTATTTTGTTAGTTATATTTAACACAATGAAACGGTCGACGTGATTTATCGCCGGCCGCAATATACAGTTAGGAGAAGTATATGAAAGCAGGTGTTATTTACGCGAGTACAACCGGAAATACCGAAGCGATGGCGCAACTTATTTGCGAAGGCTTGAGTTCCGGCGGGGCTGAAGCGGTTTCGCTTAAAGCAAGTGATGTTTCCGCGGCTGATGCTCTTGCCTACGATGTACTTGTTTTGGGAAGTCCGGCGATGGGTGCCGAAGTGCTTGAAGAAGCCGATATGGAGCCCTTTTTTACCTCGCTTGAAGGTTCTTTGTCCGGTAAAAAAGTTGCCTTATTCGGTTCTTACGATTGGGGTGACGGTGAATGGATGCGTTCATGGGAAGACCGTGTTCGCTCGGCCGGTGCGACGTTGTTCAAAGACGCCGGTTTAATAGTTCACCTTACTCCCGAAGGCGACGACGTTCAGAAGTGTAAAGACTTCGGAAAGGAACTTGCTTCTTTTTAATCCGCAGCGGTGTCGAACCGCGGCAATTTGACTTTTGGCCATAATTTTTCCTCTGTATCGTTGATACGAGGGTGTGTGTTTTCTATCATGTAAAAATACTGAGTCTCCATGCGGCGCTGCTCTCGTCCGGCAGCGCCGTTTTTTTACACCGCACGTTTTTTTTATGCGCGCCACTCACAAATTTATCGAATACTGGCACAATATTGATATTTTAAATCGCGTTGCGCGCTTTTGTTACTTTATCCGCGCTCCGAAAGGAGTAAGCGCCAACTGTGCAAGTTTAAAATGCTGCACCCCGAAAGGAATGCCGATGATGGTCAAACAAAATAAAAGACCGCATGCGGCGCTTGCCATCGCAATTTCGAATCCGCCGAAAAGAAGCCACAGAATATTCAAAAGAAGGGAAACGGTTTTTGTTCCCGGTATAACTTCTTTTCCGAAAGGGAAAAAGGCAACAGCCGACAGTTTAAAACATTGCAAACCGACCGGTATACCGATGATTGTGCAGCACCATAGCAAGCCCATCAAAAGCCAGCCGAACCCGATCAAAAAACCGCCGCAAAGGAACCATATAATATTTCCCAATACTTTCATGCCGTACCTCCATGCTGTGCGTGTACACCGTAACCGGCTGAACGGTTTTACGCCAATCCGCTTTGCGCCTCATACAATGCTGCATATACGCCCTTTTTTGCCAAAAGACTGCGGTGTGTTCCCTGTTCGCAAATTCCTTCATCATCAACTACGACGATAAGGTCGGCATTTCGGACAGTGGAAAGACGATGGGCTATGACGAGGGTCGTACGCCCTTTCGACAATTCTTCAAACGATTTTTGAATTTTGATTTCGGTCGCCGTATCAAGGGCCGAGGTCGCCTCGTCCAAAATGAGAATCGGCGGGTTCTTTAAAAAGGTGCGCGCTATGGAAATGCGCTGCTTTTGGCCGCCGGATAAGCGGATGCCTCGCTCTCCGACAAGGGTATCGTAGCCCTTGTCCATTTTCATAATATCGTCATGAATTTCGGCACGCCGCGCGGCTTCCATAATTTCGTCGTCGCTCGCTTTTATATTGCCGTATGCGATATTTTCTTTTACGGTTCCGGCAAATAAAAATACATCCTGCTGTACCAAGCCGATATTTTGCCGCAGGCTTTTAATACCTATATCCCGTATATCGCGGCCGTCCAGTTTTATACTCCCGCTTTTTAAATCGTAAAAGCGCGGCAATAAGCTGCACAAAGTTGTTTTTCCGCTTCCCGAGGGGCCTACAAAGGCGACCGTTTGGCCGGCTTTTATACTCAAATTGACATCATGTAAAACCGTAATACCGTTATTGTACGCAAAGCCGATGTTTTCATAGTCTATGTCGCCGCGCACCGTTTTCAAATCGATTGCACCGGGATTTGAACCTGTTTCTTCATGAGTGTTCATTATCTCGGCAAAACGGCGGAAGCCCGCCATACCGCTTGCAAATTGCTCAACAAAGGCGGTTATTCTGCGTATCGGTTGTAAAAAAGCGGCCGAAAATAAAAGCGCGGTAATGAGATCGGCAATATTCATAGAGCCGTGCATAATAAAGTAGCCGCCGGCGCCGAGTATGATAAGGTTCAAAAGC
>CAUTRX010000145.1:0-4209 GCA_963540775.1 uncultured Treponema sp.
CCCTCTACGTTTTGCTTATGCTGATTTTGTATGCATATTTACTGAAAATTCTCGTACAGCAAAAAATGCCTTCCGGCCAAATAAACCCCTTTGTGTCCTTTGCAAGCTTTTTTTACATTGCCTTTTATTTTCTGCTCCGCAACCGCGAAAACCGCGCCGTTTCGCTTTTTTATAAGCTCGGCCACATCGTCCTCCTTCCCTGTATTGCCGCCCAAATTATCGCAGTCGGCATACGCTTCCGCGCCTACGGATTAACAAGCGCGCGCTTGGCGGGTATGCTGTACATAGCGTGCGTGTTGTATTTTATCGTACTGACTTTTATAAAAGACGGAAAACACACGCCGAGCCTTTTTATCCTGATCGGTGCGCTTTGCGTCGTTTTAACCTTTACCCCGCTTCACATAAAGCGTATTCCCGTCCTCGAACAGCACTTGAGACTGGAAAAACTCCTTCACACATACGGTTACTATGCGGACGGCTCATTTACCGTACCGGCGGCACCCCTCATAGACAACATTCCCGACGAAAAAAAACAAGCGATACACAGCGCGTACCATGCCCTTCCGGCCGAACTGCAACAAAACTACGCGCCGGACAAAAATGTTTTTGAAGAAAAATTCGGCTTTTATCCTGCACCATCTTCCGAGTCCGAGCCGGGTTACACGGAATTCAACTATAGTGCCCAAAACCCCACTATCGACATATCGGCATATTCGTCTTTGAGACAGGTTTACTTATATTCCTGGTCCGAATCAAAGGCCGTCACATACGAACTGGACGGAAAAGAATACGACCTTACCGATTTTATGCTTAATATGCCGAAAAACTCCGAGCCGTTTATAATTCCCGTAGGCAATGCCTTTCTGTACATTCGTGAAGCAAACATTCACTATGATGAAGCCGGAAAAACGTTTACATTTCGCCGTTATGAAGGGTATCTTTTTCGCTGAGCTTTTTTGCAAAACGGCTTAAAACCGTAAATTGACAAAACCGCAGGAAAATCATACAATCTGTACGGTTAATGCGTTTTTTTTAAGGGAAAAAGCGGTGCGTGCCGACGTCATTGCCGAACACAAACCCGCCCGCCTTACGGCAATAATCCCCGCGGAACTTGCAGCAGGGAGGGATAGCTCCCTAAAGTGCGGAGGGGTAGCTCCGCACAGTACGGAGGGAGAACTCCATGCAGTATGGAGGGGTAGCTCCCTAAAGTGCGGAGGCATAAGGGTAGCCGGTCTACCACTACAATGGTAGCCGGTCCCCCATTATAATGGGGGACACTCCCCCACGGTAATGGGGCGCAGTACCCCAGCATAATGGGGTGCACTCCCCCACGGTAATGGGGTGCAGTACCCCGGTATAATGGGGCGATGTCCCCCACTATGCCTGCGGTACAGACGGGAACCGCGCCCGTGCCGCTGAAAGCACACAACGGAGGATTTTATGAAAGTGTATAATTTTTCCGCAGGCCCTTCGGTACTGCCCGAAGAAGTGTTACAAACAGCCGCTTCGCAGATGAGCGATTGGCAGGGCAGCGGACAAAGCGTTATGGAAATGAGCCACCGCTCACAGACATTCGAACCGATTATACGGGACGCCGAAGAGCTGTTGCGGCGCCTTATGAACATTCCCGAAAACTACGACGTATTGTTTTTACAAGGCGGTGCAAGCACTCAGTTTGCAATGGTTCCGATGAACTTAAAAAAAGGCGGAAAAGCCGCCTATGTTACTACGGGCGTGTGGGCAAAAAAAGCCCGTGCCGAAGCCGAAAAATACCTTCACGCAGAGCAAATCGCCTCGTCGGAAGATAAGAATTTCAGTTATATTCCGCCCGTACAAAAAATCGACGGTGATTACGATTACGCTCACATAACGTTCAACAATACGATTATGGGTACGCATTGGAAGTGCATTCCGCAAACGGGACAAAAGGCAAACGGCGGGACAATTCCGCTCGTGTCGGATATTTCGAGCTGCATTTTGTCCGAACCGCTGGATGTTTCACGCTTCGGTCTTTTGTATGCCGGCGCCCAAAAGAATCTTGCTCCGGCGGGAGTTACCCTCGTTATTATCCGCAAAGACCTCGTTACCGAACCCGCTGCCGATGCGGCGCCGACAATGCTTAAGTACAAAACCCATACCGAAAACGCTTCCATGTACAATACGCCTCCCTGTTGGAATATTTACATAATGGGTTTGGTGCTCCGCTGGATAGAAAAAAACGGCGGCGCGGCGGGTATGAAAGAGCGCAATGAAGAAAAAGCCGCCCTTTTTTACGGCTTTTTGGACAACAGCGATTTTTACCGCTCCCCGGTAGAAAAAGACAGCCGCTCTCTTATGAATATCCCGTTTTTAACACGGGAAGCGGATGCGGAAAAAGCCGCCGCTTTAAACAAAGAATTCGTGTCGCAAGCCGAAAAAGCCGGTCTGGTAAACCTTGCAGGGCACCGTTTGGTCGGCGGCATGCGGGCATCGTTATACAATGCGATGGATATTCAAGGTGTACGCGCATTAATTGATTTTATGAAACGTTTTGAACACACTCACGGATAAAATGCGCGCTTACAATAAACCTGTTCGGCAAAATGTCATTTTTCCAAAACAAGGAGAACTCCATGTACAAAATACAAACACTCAATAAAATATCTTCCAAAGGCTTGGAACAATTTCCACGCGGACAATACGAAACCGCTTCGGAACTGCCGAACCCCGATGCAATAATCGTCCGCTCGGCGGATATGCACACAACCGAAATACCCGTCTCGGTTAAAGCCGTTGCCCGGGCGGGTGCCGGAACGAACAATATTCCCGTCGGCGCCTTGAGCGCACGGGGCATTCCCGTGTTCAATACACCCGGCGCAAATGCAAATGCCGTAAAAGAGTTGACAATCGCCGCGCTGCTTTTTTCGAGCCGCCCGATTATTGCGGCAAACCGCTGGGCGGAAAGCTTAAAAAATGCCGAAGGCGACATTTCCGACTTGGCGGAAAAGGGAAAAAGCCGATTTGCCGGCCCCGAACTGCGCGGCAAACGGCTCGGCGTTATCGGTTTGGGCGCCATCGGCGCTATGGTTGCACATGCGGCAATTGAACTGGGAATGCGCGTTATCGGCTATGACCCCTTTATTTCGGTAGATGCGGCATGGGCCTTAAACCGCGATGTAAAAAAGGCGGAAACTCCGGACAGTTTGTTTGCGCATTCGGACTACATTACGCTGCATATACCGCAGACAGCCGAAACAAAGGGATTTATCAATGCCGAACGCTTAAAACCGTTAAAAAAGGCGTCCGCATAGTGAATTTTGCGCGCGGAGGCTTGGTCGTCAGCGCCGACATGTGTGCCGCCGTAAAAGACGGACGGGTTTCCTGTTTTGTTACCGATTTTACCGACAAAGAACTGCTTAACACCGAAGGAATTATCTGCCTGCCGCACCTCGGAGCGACAACCCCCGAAGCCGAAGAAAACTGCGCCGTTATGGCGGTAAATCAACTGCGTGATTTTCTTGAAAAAGGCACAATCATAAATTCCGTTAATTTTCCCGCCTGCAAAATGGAAGGAGATATCCCGCGCGGCGGAACACGCTTGTGCATCGCCAATAAAAACATTCCGAACATGGTCGGGCAAATCACCACCGTTTTAGCCGAAGCAAAGCAAAATATTTTCGCAATGATAAACCGTAACCGCGACGAATTGGCGTACAACATTATCGATATAGAGGGTGTCCCCGATCCGTGCATACTCGAAAAAATATCGGCCATAGAAGGAATTATCGGAGTACGTCTTATAAATCCTGCAGCGGAACGTTCGGAACAGTCATAGCATAAAATATGTAATTTTTTTTACGCTATGCATTGCCCAAATTCACATATTTTTATATATTAAACCTGTGAAACTTCTAAAAACTGCAATATTTAAAGGGTTTTACCGAAATAACAAAAGCTTTTTTTATAATTCAATATAAATACGGATTGCAAAAGCATAATATCAGCTTTGCTGACGCAGCACCTGTAAAAATCGAAGCGGGCTTTGCGGGTGCCATATATTTTTGTGGGAGATTTTATATGAAAATGTCTAAACCAAAATGCCGCGAATTGACGCGCTTTTTCGCCGGCCCTTTTATGTTTATTTTACTTTTTTCGGCAGCCTCGCTTTGTGTCGGTTTTTTTATACCGGAAACAATCCAAATCCGTAATGCGGATACCATTGGCCACACA
>CAUTRX010000146.1:0-4199 GCA_963540775.1 uncultured Treponema sp.
AAAAAAGGGGAAACGGTACGGACAATACGGCATAAAGACCTCAATCTTCTTAATAAAAATGCCGATATAGCATTTAGTGAGGAATTGGAATCTTTGTGAAAATTGGTAAGCTGTTTCAAAAAAATCTTTTTTTCAGTTGCGTTTTTTTATTTTTTCTCTTATATGGGTTTTCTGTTTCGTATGCCTACGGCCCCGAGATGAATTCCGATTTTAACGGTTCCGCATGGTACACTTTGGAACAAGCGCGTAATGCTTTTGAGCGCAAAGACTTCGGTACGGCATTCCGTCTTGTCGAAACGGCAAAAGATCAGCGTAAAAAAGAGAGTGAATGGGCTTCGGCGGCGTTGGAAAATGCATTGTCCGCGCCAGCTATGTTAAAAGCGGGAACCGATATAGAAACCGTACTCAATTTGCTGCGTGAACGAAACAGTTCCGATGCGGTACGTGTTATTGAAGGGGTACTTGAACGTTCCAAAGTTGAAGATTTCGGCTATTCGATTCATCATTTGAATGATTTTATAAAAGCCAATACCGCATATCCTGAAGCCGATTTTTTGTTGGGCAAGCTGTACATGCTTGAAGGGGAATACGAGCTTTCGGAGAATTTCTATTCTGCTGCATATAAAAACCGCCATGCGCTGTATGTTCCCGACATGCAGTTTGATGTTCTTTGTGATATGGCGGAACTGTACGCGTTGACCGGGGACAACGAAAAATACGAATCCGTATTGTTGATTTTGGCTTCGCACGACGACTTGTACGGAACGGGTGGAGAAGCTTCAGGCTTTGTAAAGGCGATGCATGCGGCGGTTAAACGCGGAATGGATGCGGATAAGTTTTTTATGCTGTATCGCAGCGACAAGTACCACCGGGTGTATGTATGGCTACGGCTGACAAAATATTATTACTCTTTAGATGTTCAGGACAAAGCATTTGAAAGTGCACTTTTGTTTTGTATAACCGCTATGAGCCGTGTCGACAGTATTATAAAGTCGCGCGAAACCGATTATTCGTATGAAAACGTAAGGGCGCTGCTTGCAAAAATAAAAGCCTATCCTGATATAAACCGATGGGCAACCGAAAATAAATTATGGGAAGGTTTTTATCTTCTCGGCAATATAGCAAAAAAACAGGGAAACACGGCATTCGCCCGCGATATTTTCACTTCTTTGAGTGTACAAAGTCCCGACCGTAAGTGGAAAATTCTCGCGGAAAAAGAGCTTGCCGTTTTATAAAAGCTAGTATACTTTTACTGATACGCTTACATAATTTCCGAATTTGTTTTTATATTCATCGCTTCGTGCTTGTCTGAAACTTCCATCTATAAATTCGGTGTGGTGTGTGTACGAAAGCGTATAGCCCAAGCGTAATTTGAGCGGAATATTTTTTACAAACCGCAAATCAAGGTCGGCACTGATCCCCGCCGAATGTATCCACTCGTATACACCGTCTTTAAGAAAGTCTTTATAATAATAATCACCCGGTTTTGCACTGGAGGCGCCTTTACCGTAGATAAGTACATCTCCGTAAGAGCTGCCGGGTACTTTGTTTTGATCCGTTCCATATTTTGCGGGACCGTAATCGGCACCATGATGTACAAGTGAATAAAGCGCCTGTATATTCAAATACCAAAGAGGAGCGGCGCGGAAACTGATTTTCAGTTCGTCCGAATTCGGTTTTAATTTATAGCCTAAAGGTTCACCGTGATTTATGTAATTGACATTCATTTTACCGGTGTATCCGGGGACTTCTTCGAGCGGGTGCGTATATGTGTACGGTTCGATTTTCGTATATTGAAGGCCGAATGTCATAAAATCGGTATTGGGAATGGATATTTTTGATCCGAATTGATAGGCAATTAAACTTGCACCGGCTTGATGAAAAAAATCGGATGCGGTTAAAACCGCTTCATCTATAAAAAGATTATAATATATTTTCGCGTATGAAGGAATATTTACCCCGAATGACAAACCGAATTGCAAGTTATCAAAATCGCCAACCATATTTTGGTAGATAAAGGGAATCATTCCCGGATTCAGATATCCGAGTTCGAAGCGTTTTACCCATATCGAAGATGAATTAAAGCCCAGATATACGGTATCGTTTATAAATATTTCCGCCATAAGAATAGTTATATTATTTTGGAAGTTCTTGGCTGAAGATTTTATACCGTCCGAACGGAAAAACTCTAAAGAACCGGTAAGCGCTGAAAGAGAAAGCCAAGGCAACGGACGTATATACAAGTCAAGGGCGGTAAAGGGGCGTGCGGTTTTTGAAAGCGTTAAGTTGCCGTCACCCGTTCCCCAATCACGGCGCATACGCGAAAAATTGACTCCGACTTTTCCGTCCCACAGGCGCAGGGCGAATTCGGGTAAAATCCGAATACCTGCCGTGAGGCTGTTCGATAAACCGTCAAATTCCGCAAGATTACTTATTTTGTATTGATAACCGTCCCAGCTTTGGGTGAAGGTGTTCGGAGCATGCGAGTCTGCTTTTCCGCTTGACGGTGGGGCAACATCAAGCTTCATAATGCCCATGCCGCCGTTTATGTTGTATGAAAAATTATTGCCGATGTCACCTTTTATATATAAATCAAACCAGTGTATGGTCGAAATATCGGGGGCATTAAAATTGGTATTGAGGTTCGATTCCCACGAACCTCCGATTTGAACTCGCACGGGGATTTTTTCGTCTTTTTCCCATGTGTACATGCCGCTTTTGTAAACGTCCTCGGTACTTTCGGAAGCGCTTACGGGTTTTAGGCGGTCAATTGTTTCACGTATTAATTGCTTTTCTTTAGCTGACGGGGTTGGATTATCGGCTATTTGTGAAAGTAAATCGAGCACGGTTTTTACGCTGTACGGCCGGGAATTGTGCATAGTTTCACAATAGCCGCGAATCATTGCATATTCGAGCATATTGTACACCGGATCTTCCAACGGTACCGATATATTGTATTGGGCAAAGGCATAAAAAACGGCACACAAAAATAGACAAACGAATATATTTTTTTTATTGTACGAATAATACATAGTCAAATCCTTGATTAATAGTGTAAACCGATACCGATAGAAAGTTCATACCATGAACCTGTACGCCAACCGGTATTGAATAATTTATTTACAACTTTATCTACAAAGGCAATTCGGTTTCCCGCTTTTTCAGCAAGTCGTATAACGTCGAGTCCGGCACTGATTCGGCCCTGTATACTGCGCAGTTTATTCGGATATCCGATAATTTCAATACCTGTCGCATACCAGCCGTCTTTAAATTGATAGTAAGAGCCGGCGGCATCGTTGTTTCCGACGGCAATATCAATAAATGGGGCAACTTGCATTTCAAAATCGAGCCATTTTGTCCATTCCGCCCCCCCAAGGGCTCTCCAATCGGTTTGCCATACTTTTATGGGGACATCAATATTCAGCAAAAGGGCAGAATCGGTGTTTATGTATGAATCTCTTACACCGCGGATTCGGCCGCCTTCTCTGCTTTTGGAGCCGAAATTTCTAACTACATATATACGGCTTGCAAACCCGGCCTGTTTGAATGCATGATAATAATCGGCCGATAGGGAATAAGAAGACGTATAAGTTTTAAAGAAGGTGTCGTACGACAAAGACTGCGAAATGCCGGCGGAATATCCTTGTCGGAAGTTTCCCTTCCAATCGATTCTACCGAATGAGAGGCCATGGGATAACTTGACATCGGGGCCTTTTAAATCGTTTCGATTTATGCCGTCGTTTTTCAGCGTCGATTCAAGGGGATCGATATTCCATGCAACGGAAGCGGACGGCGACCATACAATAGTGCCGTTTTTTTCGGTTTGGGCGAGGATAACGGGAAGTGAAAGCGAGGCGGCTTCGGTGAGGTAAAAAGCATCATTATCTGCTTCATATTCGGGGTTGTAGATAACACCCTTAGATACACCGAAATTGAGCGAAACCGTTTTATGAAGCGGAAGAGAAAAATCGACACCGCTTCTAAAACTTACTTTGGGAGCCTTTGCTCCGATCTTATACGAAGTATCGATATTGTTTGTCCAATTCGAATCGAACAATCCCAGTTTAAAAGGGATATCGAACGAAACGGCCGACCCGATTCTGTGCGGATGGTTTTCATCTTCGGCATACTCGTAAGAAATATCGCCGGAAAGGGGGCGCATAGTGCCGAAAAAATTATAGTCTTTTATTTTCAGTTTA
>CAUTRX010000147.1:0-4186 GCA_963540775.1 uncultured Treponema sp.
ATTAACGATTTACCTGCGGACGAACAAATATCGATTTACACAAACGGCGACTTTACCGACTTGTGTCGCGGCCCCCATGTCGTCAATACAAAAGAAATAAACGCCCAAGCTTTTAAGCTTTTAAAAACCGCAGGTGCGTATTGGCGCGGAGACGTAAAACGCCCCATGCTTACCCGCATTTACGCGGCCGCCTTTGAAAAACCGAACGATTTAAAAGCCTATCTTACAATGCTCGAAGAAGCCGAAAAACGCGACCACCGCAAAATCGGTAAGCAGTTGGATTTTTTCCATATAGACGAAGAAAATCCCGGCCAAATCTTTTGGCACCCGAACGGATGGACGGTCTACCGCATAATCGAAGATTACGTGCGCGAAAAAATCAAAGCCGACGGCTACGTGGAAGTAAAAACGCCCTACGTTATGCCGCGCTCTTTGTGGGAACGTTCGGGACACTGGGCAAAGTATAAAGACGGCATGTTCATTACCGAAAGCGAAAAACGTATCTTTGCCCTTAAACCGATGAATTGTCCCGGACACGTTGAAATCTTCAAACAGCATATTCGTTCTTACAAGGATTTACCCCTGCGTATGGCCGAATTCGGCTCCTGTACGCGAAACGAAGCTTCCGGCGCCCTTCACGGCATTATGCGCGTGCGCGGCTTTGTGCAGGACGATGCGCACATCTTTTGTACCGAAGCGCAAATCGGCGAAGAAGTTGCGCGCTTTTGTCGCCTGTTAAAAGATATGTACAAAGACTTCGGCTTCGGTGAAGATAAAATTCTGGTCAAATTTTCGACACGGCCGGAACTGCGCGTCGGCACAGACGAGGTGTGGGACAAAGCGGAAAAAGCGTTGGAAGATGCGACAAAGGCGGCGGGTTTGAGCTACGAATTACAGCCCGGAGAAGGTGCCTTTTACGGGCCAAAACTTGAGTTTACCCTCGTAGACGCTTTGGGGCGCCAATGGCAGTGCGGTACGATTCAGGCGGATTATCAGCTTCCGTCCGAAGAGCGCCTAAACGCCGAATACGTCGGAGAAGACAATAGCAAGCACCATCCGGTTATGCTTCACCGCGCGGTTTTAGGATCTTTGGAACGCTTTATCGGCATTTTGATTGAAAACTATGCGGGCGCCTTTCCTGCATGGCTCCACTACGAACAAGCGGTCGTTATTCCCGTATCTTCGGCGTCGGAATCCTATGCAAAACAGGTTTTCGAAAAAATCAAAGCGGCCGGTATCCGCTGCGATATAAACCTCGGAAGCGACCGCATAAACGGCAAAATAAAAACAGCTCAGCTTAAAAAAATTCCGTATATGCTGGTTGCAGGCGAAAAAGAAGCCGAAACCGAACGCATTGCCGTGCGCTTCCGCGACGGCCGTCCCCAAGAGCTTATGAAAGTTGAGGAATTTATCGGCTACGTAAAAGAAAAGGTTGAAAGCCGTTTCGCCGGTATATAGGCGTACAAAAAAGCTTAACGGCTTTTTGTACGCTTCAAGTTTTCATAACTGCTATAACAGTCGCGGTTGTGAAAACATCGCGGCAAAAATAAAAAACGGCTGAGATGGCCCAAACGGCCGCAAAAAGAGGATACGTTATGAATATTCCCGAACGCATTGCCGCGCTGCGGCAAAAGATGAAAGAATGCGCTCTTGACGCATATATTATTCCCTCGTCCGACCCGCAGCAAAACGAGTATTTGCCGGAACCTTATAAAACTCGCGAATTTATGTCCGGCTTTACCGGTTCCGCGGGAACCCTGCTTGTAACTGCCGAAAAGGCGGGTTTGTGGACGGACGGGCGCTATTTTTTGCAAGCCGAAAATCAGCTTAAAGGAAGCGGGATAACTCTGTTCAAAATGGAAGAGCCGGGCGTTCCGACGCTGAACGCTTTTCTTAAATCCGAATTAAGAGCTGCCTCAAAGGTGGGTATGGACGGCAAAGTTGTTTCGCTTCAAAACTATGAAGCTATGCAAAAAGAGCTTGAGGGTATGGAACTTGTCACGGACAAAGACCTTGTTGCCGCCATTTGGAACAATCGCCCCGAACCGGCATTAAGCGAAGCCTTTATCCTCGGTCAAGAATATGCGGGAAAAAGCGCTGCCGAAAAAATTGCCGAAGTACGTACGGCTCTTACCGAAAAAGGGGCTGAGGCAACCCTTATCGGAGCTTGCGAAGACGTGTGCTATCTTTTTAACATACGCGGCAATGACATTCCCTGCAATCCTGTTCTTATTTCGTACGCGCTTATCGATAAAACACGGGCGCTGCTTTTTATAAACGAAAAGCAAATCAATGCACGGGTGCGTTCCGTTTTGGAAAAAGAAGGCATTACGGTTGCCTCCTACGAAGCCGTTTTTTTCGAAGCCGAAAAATTGAAGGGAACGGTTTATCTTGACGGTGCGCGCACCAATGTCTATCTTCGTTCAAAAATCAAAGCGTGCGTTGTGCAGGGCTTAAACATAAGTTCGGCTTTAAAGGCTGTAAAAAATCAAACCGAATTGCGCAACTTCGATATTGCAATGGAAAAAGACGGGGCGGCAATGGTGAAAATCCTTAAATGGGTTGAAGACAATGCTTCGGCAAATGCGATGGGAACCGTCAATACCGCAGCCGGTATCAGCGAGTTCGATGTAAGCAAAAAGTTGTTGGAGTTCAGGACGCAAGGCGAGGACTTTATTGAAGCGAGTTTTGAAACCATCAGCGCATACGGGGCAAACGCGGCAATCGTACACTATGCCCCGCCCGAACACGGAAGCGCGCTTTTGGAACCGAAAGGATTTTTGCTTTTAGACAGCGGCGGCCACTATATAAACGGCACCACCGATATTACGCGCACCATTCCGCTCGGCCATTTGAGTGCGGAAGAAAAAGAAAGCTACACCCTTGTCCTTCAATCTCATATCCGCCTTGCACTTGCTCAATTTAAAGCGGGAACAATCGGCCTTTCGCTCGACGCGATAACCCGTCTGCCCCTGTGGGAGCGCGGGATGGACTACAATCACGGAACGGGACACGGGGTCGGTTATCTTTTGCCCGTGCACGAGGGGCCGCAGTCGATTTCAAAACGTCCTGTCAACGAAGCGATAAAACTGGGTATGGTTACCTCAAACGAGCCGGGCTACTATGCGGCGGGTAAATACGGTATCCGTATCGAAAACCTGATTGTAACCGTTCCGGCCAAAACGACCGAGTCGGGCGAGTTTTACCGCTTTAAGACAATCACCCTTTGCCCGATAGACACCCGCCCCCTTGTGCCCGGCATTTTGTCGCAGCGGGAAATCGACTGGCTTAATGCCTATCACGAAGAAGTCCGCACGCGGCTTTCGCCCTATGTGGACGAAGCACACCGCCTGTTTTTGGAAGAAAAAACAAAAGCGTACCGGGAATCGACAAGCGTGTAACTTATTATATAGCTCATTGTTATACTAGAGTAGCCATAAATCTTATTATAGGAGATGAGAGTATGAGTAAAACAGGAATTTTTTATGCGACCAAGGGCGGTACAACAAAAGCGTTTGCAGAGCAGCTCGGGGCAAAGCTTGGAGCCGATTTGCATAATATGCAAGATACCGCAGTCGATGTAATTGCAAATTACGATAATGTCGTCTTTATGGCATCAAGCTATTTTTTCGGGGCATTGGCGGAAGACTGGGGCGGAAAGGTAAAGCTTTTGCATACCGTTGATTTTTGCGGTAAACGTGTAGCCCTCGTCGGTGTCGGAAGTCAGGAAAGACACCCCGACAGCTTCTGCTCCGGTATGGCGGATTTTTTCGACAAGCTTCGTTTTAGCGGCGCCTGTTTTGTAGGCAGCGTAGATGCGGCAGGTTATAATTTTACATTTTCGCGAATGCAGGCAGGTCAAAAATTGATCGGGCTTTGTCTTGATAAGGGGGACGGCAAGTCGGACGAAAGAATAGACGCTTGGGTAAAGCAGGTAAAACCTGTTTTTGAAAAATAGGGCTAAAATCAATACCCTCGCAATAACGAGGTAAGGAGGCAGGGCATTTGACTCCCCTGCACGATCCGTCAAAAAAGGCATTTTAAAATCCGAAGCCGGGTTTAAAGTGCCTTTTTTATTCGTGCGGAGGACTTTATGCCTCCACTCACAAATCCCTCCGCATCCGGCTTGGCGTAATGCCGTAGGTTTCCTTAAAGGCTTTTTGAAAATAGCCGTCTCCGTAATAGC